>CAJGCT010000017.1 GCA_904501985.1 uncultured Clostridia bacterium | reverse complement strand
GTAAAGGTAAACAAGGAGACCACCATTATTGTAGGCGGTGCGGGACACCCCGAGGCTATCAAGGCTCGCATCAATCAGATCAAGGCAGGAATTGAAACCACTACCTCCGACTTTGATCGCGAGAAGCTCCAGGAAAGACTTGCAAAGCTTTCCGGCGGTGTTGCTGTTATCAAGGTTGGTGCGGCTACCGAGACCGAAATGAAGGAAAAGAAGCTCCGCATCGAGGATGCACTCAATGCTACAAAGGCGGCAGTTGAGGAAGGCATCGTAGCAGGCGGCGGTACTGCATATCTTAATGTTATCGACGATGTTAAGGCTCTGCTTGACACCGTTGACGGCGACGAAAAGACCGGTGTAAAGATCGTTCTTAAGTCCCTTGAGGCTCCTGTTCGTCAGATCGCTGAGAACGCAGGCTTCGAAGGCTCTATTATCGTTGACAAGATCATGTCAAGCGGTAAGAAGGGTTACGGCTTCGACGCTTACAACGAAAAGTATGTTGACATGATGGAAACCGGTATCGTTGACCCGACTAAGGTTACACGCTCCGCTCTCCAGAACGCGGCAAGTGTTGCGGCAACCGTTCTCACCACCGAGGCAGTTGTTGCAGACATCAAGGAACCCGAACCCGCAATGCCCGCAGGCGGCATGGGCGGCGGTATGGGCGGTATGTATTGATATCGTGCATATTATGCGAATATGCAGATCCCCTCGGCGTTATGCCGAGGGGATTTTTCACAAAAACAAACGGGACTGAAAAATCAGTCCCGTAATTTCTTATTTCCCATGATACAAGCTGTTTACCTGATATCGCGGCTCGCAGGTGAGATTTACACCAAGCTTCTTGAATGTCTTCGCATCTATTTCCGCCAGAATAACGGAGGAATGCACCTCGCAGCCTGCAAGCTTGTCAAGCTGCTCCAGCGATCTTGCCGCAAGGGGAGATGTGGCGGCGCAAATGGAGAGAACTATCAGCACCTCGTCGGTGTGAAGTCGCGGGTTGCGGTTGTGGAGATAGTCAACTTTAAGATGCTGTACCGGCTCAATTATTGACGGTGGGATAAGCTGAACGTCATCGTCTATATCCGCAAGCTTTTTCAGTGCATTGAGAAGCATTGCCGCCGATGCGCCAAGCAGGGAGGATGTCTTGCCCGTTACAATAGTACCGTCTGGAAGCTCAATTGCCGCGGCGGGGGAGTTTGTAGTTTCCGCTTTTTTGTTTGCGGCATCAATTACAGGGCGGACGGCAGGTGAAAGGTTTGCCTGCTTCATTAAAATGTCCAGCTTGTGTACCGTGTCGCCGGTTGCCATATTCTCTTTCTGATCGCACAGGGCGGTGTAGTATCTGCGCACGATTTCACGGTAGGATGCCTCGCAGACCGCATCGTTGTCGATAATGCAGTTTCCAACCATGTTAACGCCCATATCTGTTGGGGATTTGTAGGGCGAAGCACCGAAAATGCGCTTGAACATGGCATCAACCACAGGGAAAATCTCAACGTCCCGGTTGTAGTTGACGGCGGTCTTTCCGTAGGCTTCAAGGTGGAACGGGTCGATCATGTTTATATCGTTAAGGTCGGCAGTAGCCGCCTCGTATGCCATATTTACAGGGTGTTTCAGCGGTATATTCCATATGGGGAAGGTTTCAAACTTTGCATATCCGGCTTTTATGCCGCGCTTGTTCTCATGATAGAGCTGAGAGAGGCATACAGCCATTTTTCCGCTTCCCGGACCGGGTGCGGTGACCACAACAAGGCGTCTGGTGGTCTCAACAAAGTCATTTTTACCGTATCCGCTGTCACTGACGATAGTTTCAACGTTATAGGGGTATCCGTCGATTGAATAATGGTGATACACCTTTATTCCAAGCTCCAGGAGCTTGTTTTCGAATTTTACAGCGTTGCTTTGGGAGTCAAAACGGGTGAGAACCACGCTTCCCACGTACAGACCGATGTTTCCGAAAGCGTCGATAAGGCGGAGCACGTCAAGATCATATGTGATACCGAGATCGCCTCTTACCTTGTTCTTTTCGATATCGTCTGCGCTTATGGCGATCACAATTTCGGCGTCATCCTTTAATTGGAGAAGCATTTGCAGCTTACTGTCGGGGCGGAATCCCGGAAGTACACGGGACGCATGATAATCGTCAAACAGCTTGCCTCCGAATTCAAGATACAGCTTGCCTCCGAATTGAGCGATACGCTCACGTATATGCTTTGACTGCATTTCAAGATATTTGTCGTTATCAAAACCTATCCTTGCCATGTGTCGGTCACCCCCGTCAATAAAACTCACTTATTATTATATCACATCTTAAGTTCTTTTTCAACACCATTTTGAAAAAAATGCAAATTTATCTGGGGCGTCACCGAAGCCTTGACATATTTACTTGTTTGTGATATACTTTACTATAGATATTTATGCTCGAAAATGAGCTTTTTATATGGAGTAACTAATATTATGGAACTGAAAAATCTAAACGGACGTGGAGCGCGTATGCTCCTTGTTTATCCCGATTATACAGACCGTGACTGCCAGAGAAGAGTCAGCGGCGGAAATTACAGTGAGGGACTTGCCTCCATTTCCGCTGTTCTTAAAGAGGGCGGACACCATGTGGAGCTTCTGCATCTTCTTAATCTTCACACCGAGGCGGATTACAAAAGCCGCCTTACGGAAAAATCCGCAAACGGTGAATTTGATATTATCGGCTTTTCCATCCGCACAACGGCGTTTCCGGACTGTGTGGACTATATAAAGTGGACAAAGGAGCTTTATCCGAATGCACTTGTAGTCTGCGGAAGCTATCACTGCACGCTTGTACCCGATGAGGTTATGGCGGTTGACGGAGTGGACTGCGTGTGCGTTGGTGACGGCGAGTATGCGGAGCTTGAGCTGTGCGACAAGATGCGCGACGGTGAGGATTATACCGACGTTGAAAGCCTTTACTTTAAAATGCCCGACGGAAGCGTAAAAAAGAATCCCATCCGTCCCCTTTTTGCCGATCTTGACCGCATTCCAATACCGGACTTTGATCTTTTTGATTACGACAATCTGGAATCCTCCAAGGTTGGCACGGCTATAGTTGTTGTCAGCCGCGGATGCTTCTATAACTGTACCTACTGCGGCAACGGCAACTTCCGCAAGGTGTATCCCAACAAAAAGATATACGCTCGCTTCCGCTCACCCGAAAATGCCATACTTTATTTAAAAACATTGCTTAGCAAGCATCCTCAGATCAAGTTTATCAACTTCCGTGATGCCATATTCAATATGTTCCCCGATTGGTTCGACAAATTCATTGATATGTACACAAAAGAGATAGGGCTTCCGTGTACGGGCAACATACGCTTTGACATTCTTACCGAGGAAACGGTTAAAAAGATGAAAGCGGCAGGATTCTATACCATTGATATGGGTCTTGAGAGCGGAGACCCCGAAATGCGCTTCAAATACCTGCGCCGCTATCAGACGGATGAGATGATAATACGCTGTTCCGGATGGTTCCACAAGTACGGCATAGCACAGCTTACCTACAACATAATCGGTCTGCCCTTTGAAGATATTCACCGTGCGCTTAAAACTATAAAGCTCAACGCGCGCATTAAGAGCGACCGCACCATACCGAATATTTTCTACCCCTATGAGGGTACGGCTCTTTATGAAATATCCAAAGAGGCAGGATTTATACCCGAAGGCGACCTTACGAAACGTCGTGTGCCCCTTGTACAGCCCCAGTTCCCTGAGGAGCAGGTGCTTTTCATCGAAGCGTATTTCATGCACTTCGTGAAGCGCTACAAACGTGCCTATGCCATGCCTGAGTGGCTTGGTAAGCCCTATGAGCGTTGGCTTGACAAGCGCGTTACGGGCAAACACGTGCCCTACAAGCTTCTTGTGAAGCTCCACGATATTTACGCGGCAGGACGCAACAAGCTGAAGGACTTTCTTGTAAACAAGATGCCGAAGGTGTATGTGAAGCTTCGTATGCTGAAGCATCACAAGAGAGCGAAGGTAAAGTAAAAGGAGAATAAGAATGGCACATTATATAGACAGAGAAAAGTGCATATGCTGTGCAACCTGCGATGTGGAATGTCCGTTCCATGCTGTAATCATCAGTCCGGAGGGAAAGTTCAGCATTGACGAGGAAAAATGCCGCGACTGCAAAAAGTGCGCCGAGGCGTGTCCCATGGACGCTATAAGCAAAAAATAAGTCGGCGGATAAAAAATAAACGTAAAATCCCCTTGGAGGATGCTTGAAAAACAAGCTTCTTTCAAGGGGATTTGTTGTTTTTGCGCGGATGCCGGTAAACGGGGCGTCGAGGACGTCGCCCCCTACGGTGTTGACACAATCCTGCCTGTAGGGATAGACGTCCTCGGCTGTCCGTCACCGGGGACAACAAGGCGGCGGGAGTGAACCCAAGCCATACGGTGTGTATAGGGATTCGCACATTGCGAATAAAAAAGATGCGGCACGCCGCTGGCGTACCGTATCGGAGGATGAATTATTCTACAGTAAAGTCAGAGGTGAATTTCACACCGTTTACCTTGAAGCTGAGTCTGTAGCTACCTGCCTCAAGAGTTGTGCCGGTGGTTATCTCAAAGGAGAAGGTATCGGTGTCAAGGAGAGCTGTCTCAAAGCCTTCACTGTCAACTGTGGTGTACTCCTTGGTGCCGGCATCGTACAGCTTCAGCGAGGTGAACTCATAGGAGTCAGCACTGCGGAGATCCTCAGCCGCCGCCACGGTGATCTTGCCCTCTGCATATTCTGCGGTGAAGGTTGCATCGCCGAGAAGGATAACAGACTTAACAGCGCCGTTTTCGGTAATTACCTCAACGTTGCCCATGAATACGTCCTTGATAGAGAGGCTGTCAACAGTCTCGTCGTCGTTAAGAACGGTGAACTTAACGCCGCTTGCAAGCTTGTAGGTCTCGCCGCCTACTGTTATAGTAGTGGGAGTGTAGCCGGATACGATACCGCTTGCTACCTCAGCCGCAGTGGTGGAGATAAGACCGTCAATGCCGGTGAGATAGTTTGTACCCTCTGCAAGCTCAGCACTTCTTGACTTCATGGTCTCAATCTTGCCGGTGGAGAGGTCAAGTACGATGTAGAGGTTGTAAACAGTGCCGTCAACAAGCTCCTTGCCTGCATGGCGAATTACCTTTACAGCGGTAGATGCAGAGTCTACACTGCCGAGGCTTCCGTCAGAAATATACATGTAGCGGAGAGTTTCAACAGAACCTACCTCGTTGTCGAAAATTGCGGTTACGGATGCACCGTCATTTATGGTGATAGTTGAAGTGTATGCGCCGGTTACCTTTGTAAAGGTGTCGCCGATCTTCACGATTATCACGGTATTGTCGTTCATGACAAACTTAACGGATGATGCGCCGTCCGCAGTTGAGATAAGGGATTCCGCGCTTCCTGCGGAGATGGTGTGATAGGATGTGCCGGAGGTTACGGTGCTGGAGCTTGCCTCGTCTATAGCGAATGCGATCTCATCGTTGCGGCTGCCAGACTGCACAAACTTATCATCGCCGGAAACGATGGTGCCGCCGCTTACAGTACGGGGGATAAGGGTGTACTCACCCTCTGCATCAACGGTGTAGCGGTATACTTCACCGGGAGTTACGGTGCGGTTTGAAACCATGATGGTCTCCTCCTTGCCGTCGATTACAGCTTCCATTACATAACCGAACTTGCCGTCGGCGAATACGGGAGTGGTCTCGCTCTCTGCAATAAGGTACTTGGAGGGAGCCTTTACAGTGGTAGAAGAGGTTTCTACTGCGAGTATCTGATCTCCGTATACTACAATGCTTACGGTTTCACCTACGCCAAGCTGTGCATAGATGTCCTCGGCATCAATACCAAGCATCTCGTTTCCGAGCGTGTAGCGAGTGCCGCCGATGGTAGCGGTAGTCTTTGTGAGACGTGTAACCTTTACAGGATCGCTTACAGGAAGTACAGCCGCGATTTCAAGAGTTTCGTTGCCCTCATTGAAGTAGTAGAGAACATAATCGCCGCTCTCAGCCTTGTGGGGATTGATTACGGTAAGCTCTTCTTCCTCGATGCCGCCTGCAATGTTTATCTCGCCGTCCTCGATTTCAAGCATATCGAATTCGAAGGGCTTTATGATAAGACGGCTTGCGGTGGTGCTTTCCTTAGAGTCAAAGATAAGATGTGCGTCGAATGCTCCGGTGAGCTCGGAAAGGTCCTCATTTGTTGTGATCTGCACGAGGGTATCATCATCTGCGTGTGCATAAACGAGAAGCTCGTTGGAGTTGGTGGACAGTGCATCGGAAAGCTCCTCAACTACCTGATACTTAACTCCCTCGATGAGCACATACTCATAGTCCTCGTCAACCTCGATCTTTTCTGCCGCAACGCTCTTGCCAAGCTCGGTGCAGCCGATAACGCTTACAAGACCGGACTTGTCGTCGCGCTTGTAAACAAGCTTATAGCTTCTGCCGAGGTGCGCATCTGCGTCGCCCTCAAGCTCAAGCTCGTCATACTTTACGGTAATAAGACCGTCATCGGTATGAACTGTGATGTAGCCTTCCTTGGTAACGGAAGAAACGCCTTCAAGTGCGTAGCTGTTGGTTGCAACAATAACGCTTTCGCTTATCTCGTAACCAAATACACGCTCTGCAATGGTAGTAGACTCATAGAATGTAGAGCCGTTAGCCGCGGTTTTGGGGATGAGATACTCTGCGGTTACAGCGTTGTAAAGAAGTCCCGCGATTTCCGCACGGGTGAGCACCTTGGTGTAATCAACATCCTCCATGCCGTCGTCAAGTCCAAGCTTAAGCGCGGTGTCGATGTAGGTCCAGGGATAGCCTGCATTCATTTTTGCGGTGTCGTGACCAAGTGCACGCACCAGCATGGTCATGGCATCCTGCATGGTAATTCCCTCGGTAGGCTCAAATGTGGTTGCGGATGTACCGAGAATGTAGCCGGAAGCGTTTGCCCAGGAGATAGCACCGTGGTAGGTGTCGTCGTAGAGGTCGGTAAATGAGGTAGAGTTGATTCTGCCTGCGCTGTCCTTGCCGATCATAAGTCTGAACAGAAGCATTGCCATCTGCTCACGGGTAACTTTTTCATCGGGTGAAAATTCGGTGTCGCTTGTACCCTTAATGACTCCTATATCGGAAAGGATCTCGATCTGCTCAGCGTAGCGGTCACTAGGTGCAATATCATCGTAGGACTTCGCCTGAGCGCCGGTCATAAGTGCGGTCACTATCATGAGTGTCGCAAGAGAGCCGGACATGATTCTTTTGAGATTTCTCATAGTCTTGGATATCCTCCATATATTTATGATTCACAGACGGGCTGCATCCGTTTGTCAGATGCCCTCGCCGTGTGAATATATGATAACATACGGCAGGCGAGAAATCAAGATTTTTAGTGCATATGTTATAAAACTGTCATTGTTATTTATAGAAAATCTATAAATAATGAATAATTTTCCAATCCTCCAGATAATACTTGATAGAGCATGAAAAATATCCCCACGCAGTCATATCATGCGTGGGGATATTGATATATTTATGAATTTCGATCATTCGGGAAGTTCCGTTTTGCCAAGAAGACAGTTTTCAACTGCGTCGAACACATCGTCCTTTACGTCCTCGGAGAGTATGCAGTACATTACATACTGACCCATTATCTTAACGGTTGCGGACTGAAGCTTAGGCTTCTCCTCGGGCATATATTCTTCCATCCAGGTATCAAGACGCATGGCGAGATATCCGCCAACGGTGTCCTTGACACCTGTCACAGCCTCTTCGGACGGGGCTTTGAATATGCCGTATTCGTCGATGTTTATTCCGCTCGACTGGATTTTTACTACATGACCGCTGGAGTTTGACAGGTCAATTTTCATCATTCCTTCGATATAATCGTCGGGGACGGCAGTCATACTGCTTCCTTCGGGAAGTGCGGCATCAGCCACAGCCGCAAGCTCGGAGGGAGCGATAGAATTACTGTAATGAACGGTCTCGGTACCGCAGGATGCAGTGAGTACGCATCCGAGAGCAAGGGTGACTGCAAAAACAAAGGATAAAAATCTTTTTTGTGACATTTTTCCAGATCCTTTCAAAAAATTATTCGGTTATATATGCGTGTGTGCGAAGATTGTCAAGCTCAAGTGTAAATGATGTGGAATTGAGGTGCATTCCGTCGCCGTTGTGATACTCCTCCGGAAGCCATCCCTCGGAATCACAGAGCACGGAATAGGTGTCCACAAATTTAACGCCTACCTCATTTGCCACTTCAACAATCCAATGGTTAGCGGCGCGTATCTTATCATTGTTTATCGAATTAAGATGTTCATAGGTGCGTGCCACGGGGAACATGGACTGACAGATTATTTTGGTGTCCGGGCTTGCTTCGGCAATGCTCTCAATCATTTTTTTGTATTCGGACTTGAAATATTCCTCATCCATAAATGAAACACCGTTAACACCAAGGGTTATTACAAGGTATTCCGGCTGTTTTGCGGCTGCGGCTTCCTTAATGGTAAGCTCAGCACCCGTTTCGGGGTAAACAATTTTTGCAAAAGAAACCTGAGAGAGGGTCAGCGTACCGCTTGCAGGCGTCCACACCTGAGTTGTATCACGTCCACCGTCAAGCATTTTGTAAGCGCGCAGTCCGTATGTGGTGGAGTCGCCGAGAAATACGATTTTACCGATATAGTCCGGTCCTGCATCATCTGTTGAACCAAGAACCGTGTCCGGATACTCCGAAAGGAATTTTTCCCACTCATCGGTGGAATTTTTTGTGGGTTCAGCTACCGGAGTGTAATCGGCAGGAGCCGCAGTCACCGCTGGGGATGTAACGGCGGGGGTGGTATCGGGGTTATCAATGCTTTCCGTCTGTACATCAGAAACTGCCGTTGTGTCAACCGCAGTTTCGGCGGAATCTTCATCATTTCCGGCACCGTGCTCCGCGAAGAGCGGAGTCGTATCGGCGGTGGTTTCGTCCGCACCTGTGGCGTGGCGTATTGTAGATACCGACACGAGAATTATGAGCGCGGCTATAATTACGAATATTATTCCCGCGGCGGCTTTATACATGAGTCCTTCATTGTTGCTGGTGTTCACTTTTTATGTTCCTCCGATATGGGTTGGTAATCTTATTTGTTATAATGGTTTTCGAATTTCGATTCATACTCAAGCTCTTCTGTAGCTCGGTTCTTCTTGATACTGTGTACTATCAGAGCAATAAATGCGATAATGAGATACAGAACCGCGAAGATGAGAGAGCGGACAATTATCTGCGATATATCGGTATACACACCGGGGATTATGATAGCCACAATTGCCCATACAAAAAGGCATCCGAGAAAATGGAAAAGCAGTCGCAGGGACAGAGAATAGTCAATCCGCCATACGAGATTCAGTGCGGCAACGGCGATACAGGCGAGAAAAATAAGTGCCGCCGAGCCGAGACTTAAAAATTTTCCGGCAGTGCCGCCGTTTGTGGGGGCGAGCTGATTAAATGCCGTGGCAATTATGAGAATGATAAATTCCGATGCGGTGAAGTACAGGCAAGCGCTGTACAGGATTTGTTTAAGCTTTTTCAGTATGTTCATGCATAATTTCCTTTTTGATCGTTTACGTAAAATTATCCGTACTGTATATCATACCACTTTACTTAAGATTTTTCAACCTCACGCAGAAAATATTTATAAATCCGTAATCGTTTCATAACAATTTAGGTGCTTTTTGGTCGAAAAACCTCGATTTGTCGGCTCATTCGCAAAATCGGTGAAAATAAGTAAAAAATATTCGGCTGTATTATGCATAAATTTGCGTATAATGATTGACTTTTGCACCAAAAAAATGTATAATATATTATGTGTAGCTATTTCTATGTATAATCATGCGGTGATCCTTCAAAAAAGAGGGCACAGCATATATGAAAGAGGTCTTGTATGGAAGAAAATATCAAAGCTCCGATAACACGTCATACGGCGCGCGAGTACGTATTTGCGCTCCTTTTCGCAAGGGCATTCTCTCCGGATGAGCCGGCAGATGAATTTTACGCACTTGAGCTTGAAAATGCCGAGATAGAGTTCGGAGATCAGATAGATTATGTTCACGACGTATTTTTCGGTATTACGGACAACCTTGCCGAGATAGACGAGAAAATCTCTGCGGCGGCAGAGGGATGGGCACTCAGCCGTATTGCCAAGGTTACACTTGCAATTATGCGTGTGTGCGTTTTTGAGATGATGAACGTCTCCGATGTTCCGAAGCGCGTTGCTCTTAACGAAGCGGTGGAGCTTGCAAAGAAATATGACGACGATAATGCTCCGGCGTTCATAAACGGTGTACTTAATACAATTTCACACACCTTGCCTGACCGTCCCTGCGATATTGATTCATGAAACGCTTTTACATCGGTATAGACACATCGAATTATACCACCTCGTGTGCTCTTTTCGATACTGACGAATGCAGGTTTCATTCAAACGTAAAGCGGCTCCTCGGCGTTTTGGATGGGGAGCGCGGACTGCGTCAAAGCGATGCGGTGTTTGCGCATATAAAGAATTTGCCGTCGGTTACTGCCGAAGCACTTTGTGATATTGTCCCCGAAGCACTGTGCGCCGTTGGCGTATCTTATGCTCCGAGAGATGCCGAAGGCTCCTATATGCCATGCTTTCTTTCCGGTGTGGCGGCGGCTTCCACACTTGCAAATGCAGTGAAAAAGCCTCTCCACCGCTTTTCTCATCAGGCAGGGCACATTATGGCGGCGGTTTGGTCTGCAAATGCCAAGGATTTGCTGAGCCGCGAATTTATCGCTTTCCACGTATCGGGAGGCACTACGGAAATCCTTCGGGTCACTCCAAAGGCGGTTGGCTTTGACATAGCGAAGCTTGGCGGAACTTCTGACCTTAACGCAGGACAGTGCATTGACCGTGTGGGCGTTGCTATGGGGCTTAGTTTCCCCTGCGGACCGAAGCTTGAGACGCTTGCCCTTGAAAACACGGAGAAGCTTCCAAAGCCAAAGCTTTCGGTAAAAGGATGCGAGTGCAACCTTTCAGGCGTTGAAAACACGGCGGCAAGACTGCTTGGGGAGGGCAAATCTCCGGAATATGTGTCGGCGTATGTGCTTGATTTTATCGGGCGCACACTTATAGAGCTTACCAAAAACGCCCTTGACTGCGCAGATATGCCTGTACTGTATGCAGGCGGAGTTATGAGTAATTCCATTATCAAAAGCATGATATCAGAGTGCGGATTTGATGCAAGATTTGCAAAACCCGAATATTCAAGCGACAATGCCGCAGGCTGTGCGCTTCTGTGCGCGGCGGCGGAGGAGGGATGGGAGTTTTGGACGAAATAAACGAAAATGCTCCCGTGGCGGAGGATAAAGGCAGAGCGGTACTGACTATTGCACAGCTTAACGCCTATGTAAAACAGCTTATTGACGGGGACGGACTGCTTGCAAACGTCTTTGTCAAGGGCGAGATATCGAATTTCACAAATCACTATAAAACGGGGCATTTTTATTTTACCCTTAAAGACCCGGACAGCCTTATCCGTGCTGTTATGTTTAAAAGTGCCGCGGCAAAGCTTAAATTTCTCCCCGAAAACGGCATGAAGGTCATTGTCAGGGGGCGCGTTTCAGCCTTTGTGCGCGACGGACAGTATCAGATATACGTGGAGAGCATGGAGCCGGACGGAGTTGGCAGTCTGTACATTGCATTTGAACAGCTTAAGCGCAAGCTTGAAGCGGAGGGACTGTTTTCGCCCGCGAGAAAACGTCAGATTCCCAAAATACCGACGCGAATAGGCATAATTACCTCGCCCACAGGCGCGGCGGTCAGAGACATGATAAATATAACGCGAAGGAGATTCCCTTATGCCAAGCTTACCTTGTTTCCTTCGCTTGTACAGGGACCGGGGGCGGCGGCACAGCTTATCTCCGGTGTAAATCATTTTAACGCCGCAAAAAGCGTTGATGTAATCATTATCGGACGGGGCGGCGGCTCTATTGAGGATTTGTGGGCGTTCAATGACGAAACGCTTGCAAGAACGGTTGCCGCAAGCGAAATACCGGTAATAAGCGCAGTGGGACACGAAACGGATTTCACCATCTGCGATTTTGCGGCAGATGTGCGTGCTCCCACACCCTCAGCGGCGGCAGAGCTTGCTGTGCCGGATACGGCAGAGCTTCTTCGTAAGATAAACAACATTGTGGGTCATATGGAGCTTTCGCTTACCAAGAATATCGGTATGCAGAGAACAAGACTTGAACAGCTTGCAAAAAGCCGCGCACTTACTTCCCCACAGAATTTTATTGATGACAAGCGAATGGCGGTGCTGTCGCTTGCTGGGCGTATGGAGCAGGGAATCAAGCTGTCGCTTACAAACAAGCGCGGCAGATTTGCCTCACTTACAGCCTCTCTTGAAGCTCTTAACCCTATGTCTGTAATCTCCCGCGGATATTCTGCGGTCTTTGACGATTCGGGCAGGCTTGTAAAGAGCACTAAACAGATAAAAAAAGGCGACCGTTTCAAATTCCGTACAACTGACGGAAGCGTCATTGGAGAAGCGGTTGAGGTCATAACCGATAAAAAGGTGTGAAGACAGAAAGGAATGGTCGTAACCATGGAAAATAATAAAGAGCTTGCTTTTGAAGAAGCACTTTCACGACTTGAGGAGATCGTTCGCGCCCTTGACGGCGGTGCTGCACCTCTTGATGAGTCTTTGGCACTGTTTGAAGAGGGTGTTCGGCTTGTTAAGCTGTGCTCCGCAAAGCTTGACGGCGCAGAGCAGAGAGTAAAGATACTTGTGCGCGGTGAGGACGGAACGGTTTCGGAAGAAGATCTTCCCCCCATGCAGGAGGGCGGCAGATGACCGGCTTTGAGATTGAAAAACTGCTTTCGGTTGGTGCTGATGCGGTTGAATCGGTGCTTTCGGAATATGCGGCAGGCGATGATGAAAAGTTCGGCGTTATTTACGAAGCGGTCCGCTACAGTCTGCTTGGCGGAGGAAAACGGCTTAGACCGTTTATCGTTCTTCAGTTTGCGCTTCTTGCGGCGGCAGAGAGCGGTGCTGACCCGGAGCGTGCTTATATGGCAGCGCTTCCGTATGCATCGGCACTTGAAATGATACACACGTATTCACTTATACACGACGATCTGCCGTGTATGGATAACGACGACCTTCGCCGCGGAAAGCCTACAAGCCATATAAAATTCGGCGAGGCGAATGCACTGCTTGCAGGCGACGCGCTTCTCACCCGTTCTTTCGGTGTTGCGGTGTCAAATGCCTACGCATCCCCCGAGACAAACTGCCTTGCGGCGGCACTGCTTTCGGAATGTGCCGGTATGGGCGGCATGATCGGCGGTCAGGTGCTCGATCTTATAGGTGAGAGTGAGCACTTCGATATGGAAACTCTTGAACGGCTTCAGTCACTTAAGACCGGCGAGCTTATAAGATGCGCGGCTCTTCTCGGATGCTATGCAGGCGGCGCTTCGGAAAAAATGTGCGAGGCGGCAGAAAAATACGCGATGGGAATCGGAAGAGCATTCCAGGTTATAGACGATATTCTTGATGCCACAGGGGACGAAAAACTGCTGGGTAAGCCTATCGGAAGCGACAGGGAAAGCGGTAAAACTACATTTCTCACGTTTATGACCATCGACGAAGCGCGTGCTTATGCTGCAAAGCTTACGGAAGATGCAAAGACGGCGGTAGAGAGCTTCTGCGGCTCGGAAATACTGTGTGCCCTTGCAGATTATTTGTTGACAAGGAAGAAATAAATGGAGTACGTTACAGGCTTTTTTTCAAACTACGTTTTGGTATGCGCACTTATCGGTTGGTTCGGTGCGCAGTTTATAAAGTGTGTCAGATACATAGCAAGGCACAAAAGCTTCAACTTTGCCGTACTGATGTCATCAGGCGGTATGCCAAGCTCACACTCTGCAACAGTAAGTGCCCTGGTGGTTTCGGCGGCAAAGCTGTGCGGCACATCATCGCCTCAGTTTGCTCTGGCGTTTATACTTGCCTTTATCGTTATGTATGATGCGGCAGGTGTAAGAAGAGCGGCAGGAGAGCAGGCTAAGGTGCTGAATCGAATTGCGCATGATATTTCACTTGGTGATACAAAATATCTTGATAAGAATCTTAAGGAGCTTATCGGTCATACGCCCCTGCAAGTGATAATGGGAGCGTTGCTTGGTATTGCCATAGGCGTGATCGTGCCTGTATTTTGATAATGCGTATAGATAAATATTTATTTGAGCACGGCTTTGCCAAAAGCCGTGAGGCGGCAAAGCGAATGATCGGCGAGGGAATCGTTGAGCTTGACGGCAGAATCGTAAGTAAGGCTTCCGAGGATGCCGGCGAGGAAAGCAGTGTCCGTATTGTGGGAGAAACACTTCGGTATGTGAGCCGCGGCGGACTTAAGCTTGAGCGTGCACTTGAGGCATTTTCACTTGATGCTTCGGGGCTTGACTGCGTTGACATCGGTGCTTCAACCGGGGGATTCACAGACTGCCTTTTAAAAAACGGTGCGGCGCGTGTACGCTGTGTTGATGTGGGGCGCTCCCAACTTGACAAAAGTCTTGCAGAGGATCGCCGCGTTGTGTCCTTTGAAGGAATGAACGCACGGTACATTACAGCCGATGATATCGGGGGCAGGTGCGATCTTGCGGTGTGCGACGTGTCTTTTATCTCGCTGACGCTTATTATGCCGACAGTTGCCGGGATTTTGCGTGAGGGCGGAAAATTTGTGGCGCTTATAAAGCCGCAGTTTGAAGCAGGGCGTGCAAATATCGGAAAAAACGGCATCGTCAAAGACAGAAACGTCCATACGGAGGTTATTTTACGAGTCCTCGATTTTGCCGAGACTGTGGGACTTTACTGCGGTGCTCTTACGGTGTCCCCCATATACGGCGGTGACGGAAACCGTGAGTATCTTGCCTATTTTGACGGTATTGGCGGCTTTGACAGGGCTAATATAAAAAAGATCGTGTATGATACATGATCTTACATCCAAACACAGATGAGGTTGTGATTTTTTGAAAGCTATCGGAATATATCAGGATCCCAAAAACGATGTGGATTTTCTCGGAACACTCAGGGTAATAAACGCCCTTGGCGGCAGGTGGCAGGTGATTATGCACCGTTCCCTTCGGGATAAGCTGTGTGCCGCACTTAGCGATGATGTGTGCCGTGCCATATGCTTTGCGGATGATGCGGAGCTGTTCACCACACCCGACATGATGATCGTGCTTGGTGGCGACGGAACAATACTCAAAGCCGCGCGAAGCTGTGCCGCAGGAAACATACCGATTCTCGGAATAAATCTCGGGCGTATCGGATACATGGCTGAGCTTGAGCTTGACGAGCTTTCCGCTTTTGACAGGCTTCGGAGCGGTGATTATAAGGTAGAGCGACGCATGATGCTTGAAGCGGATATAGGCGGTGAGCGTCTGTTTGCACTTAACGAAGCCGTGGTTGGCGGTGCGTCTATTTTTCGCATTGTGGAAATAGAGCTTTATTGCGACGGCAAGCCGGTGAACTCCTACAGAGCAGACGGACTTATTGCATCTACCCCAACAGGCTCTACCGCATACTCTATGTCCGCAGGCGGTGCGGTGGTTGACCCGCGCATGGAGGCACTTCTCATAACGCCAATATGCTCCCACTCTCTTAATGCTACGCCGCTTGTGTTTTCCGCAGAGTCGGAGCTTCGCATGAAAAACATTACGGTGCGTGAGGAAAAACTCTATATAAATATTGACGGCTGTGAGACTAGGACGCTTTCTTTCGGAGAATCGGTGACATTTCGCCGCTCCGCTGAGACAGTAAGCTTTATACGACTTAAAGACGGCGGATTTTATGATGTGCTCCGTCACAAAATGGCGGACAGACACTAAAGGGGAATTAGCATGAAATACAATCGTCAGGCTGAGATAATATCTATAATCAGTGAAAACCAAATAGAGACACAGGAAGAATTGTCAGAATGCCTCAGACAAAGAGGCTTTATGGTTACACAGGCTACAATTTCGCGTGATATCCGCGAAATGAAGCTTGTTAAGGTTGCCGGTGGCGGCAAGTATGTGTATGCACTGCCGCAGACCGAGGAGTGCGGTATCAGCCAAAAGGCGCGGAATCTTCTTGTGGAGACTGTGGAAAATGTGGACCGTGCCAACAATATTGCAGTTGTAAAAACCTATGCCGGCATGGCACAGGGCGCGGCGGCAGCAATTGATTCCATGGGTCGCTCGGATATTGTGGGAAGCGTTGCAGGCGATGACACGATCATTATCGTAATGCGTACAAATGATGCGGCGCAGTCACTTTGCGATGAGCTTTGTGAAATAGTAAACGGCGGAAGATGATTTTTCCACGGACGAAAGGCGGTGAGGTCTTTGCTGTACTCACTTCATATTGAAAACATAGCGGTCATAAAGTCCGCGAGTATTGATTTTAGCGGCGGTTTCAGTGTACTCACAGGTGAGACTGGTGCCGGCAAATCCATAATAATTGACAGTATCAATCTTATATGCGGCGCAAAGCAGTCACGCGAGCTTATAAGAAACGGCGAGGACAGCGCACGGGTTTCCGCGGTGTTCGGTGAGCTTTCCGACCACGCGGTACGCGCCCTTGATGAGCTTGGCATTCCTGCCGACGAGGACGGAATGATAATGTTCGAGCGCACGCTTACCACTCAGGGCAAATCCGTATCACGTGCCAACGGACGGACAATACCGCAGTCGCTTCAGCGTGAGGCTATGAAATATCTTATCGGTATACACGGTCAGCACGATAACATGGCACTGCTTATGCCGGAGAATCATATTGTTTATCTTGATGAGTTCGCGAATATAGAACAGACTCTCTTAAAATATCAGGAGAGCTATGAGCGTTACTGTGAGCTTAAGCGAAAGATTGCGGAGCTTCGCTCAGGCGAGCGTGAAAAGGCGCAGAAGATGGAATTTCTTCGGTATCAGATCGAGGAGATAGAGGCTGTCAAGCTGAAGCCCGACGAGGAAGAAAAGCTTCTTGCAAGGCGTGCCAAGCTTCAGAACAGTGAACGGATAACGATGCTTTCCGATACGGTATATTCACTGCTTTACCGCAACGAAAAGGGAACGGCGGCACTTGACAAGGTTAAAAAGGCGGAGCGCGCCTTGGAGGCACTTGCACCTATAATGGATGATGCCGATTCGCTCATATCGAGACTTGATTCCATAACCTATGAGCTTGAAGATATAGCCCTTACCATCGACGCGCTTCGGGACGATGAATATGATGACCCAACGGCAGAGCTTGACAGAGTCGAGACCCGTCTTGATAAAATATCGAGAATTGAGCGCAAATACGGAGATACGGTCCCCGAAGTGCTGGCGTTTCTTGATAAAGCCAAGGCGGAGCTTGAGCAAACGGAGCTTTCCGAGGAGAATTTAGCTTCTGCGGAGGCGGAGCTTGCGGCTTTGCTTGCCGAAATGGCGAAAATGGCAGACGAGCTATCCGAAAAACGTCTTGGTGCGGCAAAAAAGCTTGAGGAGGAGATAATACGCGAGCTTTCCTACCTTGAAATGGGCGGTGTTAGCTTCTCTGTCTCTGTAAAGCGCCGGGTGGAAGCCGACGGCGGTGTGGCGTATGCCAAACGGGGGGCTGACGACGTTGAATTTATGATATCCACAAACAAGGGCGAGCCACTGAAGCCTCTTGCGAGGATTGCATCGGGCGGTGAGCTTTCAAGAATCATGCTTGCGGTTAAGACCGTGCTTGCGGAGAAGGATTCCCCGGGTACGCTGATATTCGATGAGGTTGACACGGGTGTGTCGGGAAAGACCTCGGAGAAGATCGGCATAAAGCTTCGCCAGCTTGCAGGACTTGGCGGACAGGTTTTGTGTGTTACCCATTCCGCGCAGATAGCGGCGAGGGCAGAAAATCATTACCTTATTGAAAAACGTGAGGTTGACGGCAGGGTGTACACATCGGTAACACCGCTTGACGGTGACGGAAGAGTCAGAGAAACTGCGCGCATCATGGGCGGTATAAACATTACCGATAAGCTCATTGAAACAGCGCGTGAAATGATAAATCAAAAATAAATCTTAAAAGGATGGTAAATAAAAATGCAGTTGTACGAAGAACTTATTGAACGCGGTCTTATCGCGCAGGTGACAGACGAGGAGCATATCCGTGAGATGATAAACAACGGTAAAGCTACCTTTTACATCGGCTTTGACTGTACTGCGGATTCCCTTACCGCAGGTCACT
The DNA here is from genome assembly GCA_904501985.1 of uncultured Clostridia bacterium. Classification (GTDB taxonomy): domain Bacteria; phylum Bacillota; class Clostridia; order Oscillospirales; family CAG-272; genus Flemingiibacterium. The sequence goes on along the minus strand of CAJGCT010000017.1, from coordinate 15,818 downwards.
TTATGGCACTTACTCTTATGAAGCGTCTCCAGATGGCAGGCAACAAGCCTATCGCTCTTATCGGCGGCGGTACTACCATGATAGGCGACCCCTCCGGCAGAACCGATATGAGAAAGATGCTCACCAAGGAAGATATTGACCACAACGCAGAATGCTTCAAGCGTCAGATGGAGAGATTTATCGAGTTTGGCGAGGGCAAGGCTATGATGGTAAACAACGCCGATTGGCTCCTTAACCTCAACTATGTAGACCTGCTCCGTGAGGTGGGAGCTTGCTTCTCCGTTAATAATATGCTTAGGGCTGAGTGCTACAAGCAGAGAATGGAAAAGGGTCTTTCCTTCCTTGAATTCAATTACATGATAATGCAGTCCTACGACTTCTACTATATGTTCCAGAAATACGGCTGCAACATGGAATTCGGCGGAGACGACCAGTGGTCCAATATGCTTGGCGGTACTGAGCTTATCAGAAAGAAGCTTGGTAAGGATGCCTATGCTATGACCATTACCCTGCTCACTGACTCCAACGGCAAGAAGATGGGTAAGACTGCCGGTAATGCAGTATGGCTTGATCCTAACAAGACCTCTCCTTTCGATTTCTTCCAATATTGGCGCAACGTAGGAGATGCTGACGTTCTTAAATGTATCCGTATGCTTACATTCCTGCCTATGGAGCAGATTCGTGAGATGAATACATGGGAGGGCGCACAGCTTAACCGTGCCAAGGAAATACTTGCTTATGAGCTTACTAATATGGTTCACGGCAAGGAAGAAGCTGACAAGGCACTTGAAGCGGCTCGTGCTGTATTCCAGGGCGGCGGTTCAAGCGAAAATATGCCTACCACCGAGGTTGAAGCTGTTGACACAAGCGTTGTTGATCTTCTCGTTGCAGGCAAGCTTGCTCCCTCAAAGGGTGAGGCTAAGCGTCTTATTCAGCAGGGCGGAATTTCCGTTGACGACGTTAAGGTGGAGCGCTTTGATGCGGTAGTTGAGGGCGCAAAGCTTAAGGACGGCGTCATTATAAAGAAGGGCAAGAAGGTATTCCATAAGTTTATAGCAAGATGAGTAAATACAAAACCCTGCTTTTTGATGCTGATATGACGCTCTTTGATTTCGATGCCGCAGAAAAGGCGGCTTTCGGTATAGTGATGGGTTCTTTTGGCATACAATATGATGAAGAGGGATTTGAGCGGTATAAAAAAATAAATAAGGACCTTTGGGACGAATACGGGCGCGGTGAGATAACAAAAGAGTTTCTTCAAAGCGAGAGATTCAGCCGTTTTCTTGCCACGCTTGAGCCTGTACCCGATGCGGACGGCAGTACACTTAATTCTGCCTACCTTGATGCCCTTGCGGATTCGTCGGAGCTTTTCGACGGAGCTATAGAGCTTTGCCGTGAGCTGTCCGCACAGTTTGAAATGTATATTGTGACAAACGGTGTATCGTACACACAGAAAAAACGCTTTTTTGCATCCCCAATACGGGAATATTTTAGAGATATTTTCGTTTCCGAGGATGCAGGTGCACCGAAGCCGCAAAAAGAGTATTTTGACTACGTTTTTTCGAAAATAGGCGAGGGAAAACGGAGCGGTGCCGTTATAATCGGCGATTCGCTTGCAAATGACATCGCGGGCGGCATCTGTGCCGGTATTGATACTGTATGGTACAATCCGAAAAGGCTTATAAACACCACAGACACTGTCCCAACCCATGAGGTGCACGATTACAGAGAGCTTTCCAGCCTGCTTACCCGATAACAGCCATAAAGGAGACCGTATGGATTATACATCCTTGATTACAAGCCTTAAAAATCTTAAAATTGAATATAGAGAGAATGTGCCGCTTGCTCCTTATACCACGTTTCGTATAGGCGGAGCGGCGAGGCTGGCGGTGTTCCCTAAAAGTGCCGATGAAGCGTTGTCTGTGTTTGAGTCGCTTTGCGGCAAAGTACGCATGCTCGTTCTTGGCAACGGATCCAATGTTCTTGTATCAGACAACGGATTTGACGGCGCGGCAGTGATTCTGTCGGGAATGAAGAATATCTGCTTTGACGGATGTCGTATCACAGCAGAAGCAGGAGTGTCGCTGACACACCTTGCCGCGGAAGCCGCCAAGATGTCGCTTTCCGGCTTGGAGTTTGCCTACGGTATTCCGGGAACGGTTGGCGGCGGAATTTACATGAACGCAGGTGCATACGGCGGCGATATGTCGCAGGTTGTGGTGAAAAGCCGATATTACGATCTTTCAAGCGGCACTGTCGGTGAGCTTTGCGGCGAGGGGCATGAGTTTGCTTACCGTCACAGCACTTATATGAATCGTGAGTGTGTGATACTGTCGGCAGAGCTTCAGCTTTCAAATGGGAACAGGGAAGAAATATCCGAAAAGATGAACGACTATATGTCAAGACGCCGTGAAAAACAGCCTCTTGAATATCCAAGTGCCGGCAGTGTATTCAAGCGTGGTGACGGATTTATTACCGCTCAGGTCATAGATATGGCAGGGCTTAAGGGAAGAAGCGTTGGCGGAGCACAGGTGTCTTGTAAGCACGCGGGATTCATTATCAACCGCGGCGGTGCAACTGCCGCTGATGTGCTGGAGCTTATTGATATCATAAAAGCAGAAGTAAAAGAAAAATTCGGATACGATATAGAATGCGAAGTCAGATATATAGACGGCTGACGCCATGTGGGTGATAAAACGGTGGAAATTTTAATTATAACAGGTATGTCCGGTGCCGGAAAATCCCAAGCGGCAAATACACTTGAGGACCTTGGCTGGTACTGTATTGACAATATGCCTGCAAGGCTTATTGTCAAGTTTGCGGAGCTTTACCGCGCCGCATCGGAAAAAATTGAAAAAGTAGCGTTTGTTATGGATATCCGCGGCGAGGCGGAATTTGAGACTTTGTTTTCAGAGCTTGATGCGCTGAAGGGACAGGGGGTCAATTGCCGTACTGTATTTCTCGACTGCTCGGATGAAGTAATAATAAGCCGCTATAAGTTTACACGCCGCACCCATCCTCTTGTTACGGCGAAAAACATCAGCATTTCGGATGCACTTAAAGCCGAGCGCGACATACTGTCTGTTGCCGCGATGCGTGCCGATTACACGATTGATACCACCAAACTTACCCCGGCTCAGTTAAAGGATAAAATCTGCGGTGTGGTAAGCGCGGCAGTAAGAAACGGTATACTTGTAACCTGTATGTCATTCGGATTCAAGCACGGTGCCGCAAACGAAGCGGACCTTGTGTTTGACGTGAGATGCTTCCCAAATCCCTATTATTACGATGAGCTTCGGGAGCATACCGGTCTTGAAGCCTGCGTGAGAGATTTTGTATTCTCACACGAGGAGACTGTGACGTTCACAAGCAAGCTTTACGACATGGTGGACTACCTGCTTCCTCTGTATTCAAAAGAGGGCAAGGCACAGCTTATTATCGGTATTGGGTGTACAGGCGGAAAGCACCGCTCGGTAGCTATCACAGAAGCACTTTCCGCACATATCAAAAATAGTGGCTACAATACGGTGACTATCCACCGTGATATTACTAAATGATCTGTCGGGACTACCCGATACTGTGGGAGAAAGTCTGAAAAATAATTTTTTCAGACAGTGTTTTGTGGCTTACATCGCCGGTCCGGCAATGTTTTGCTTCGCAAATCAGCCCCGAACTCCATGCGATGCTTTGCATCGCTTTGAAAGGAAACTTTCGCTACGCGAAAGCTATGGTTATAAAATGTCATTTGCACAGGAAACCAAGGTCAGCCTTATCGCACATTCCGAGAGTGTGAAGCACGAGTGCTGCCGAAAGGCTGAGCTTTACGGTATACTGTACGCTGCAGGAATATTTTCCCGTGACCGTCTGAAGCTTGTTACCTCCTGCGAGGAGCTTGCGGAGCTTACGGTGAAAAAACTGCGGGATCAGTACCGTATTGAGGGTAATTTATATATAACGGAAAAAAAGAGTGGGGATGCGGACGAGCGCAGAAGCTGTAAAATAACTGTCCCCCAGAAAAAAGAGCTTTCAAGACTGTTTCACGGTCTTAAATATACGGAGGACGAGCCTGAACAGAATCTTAAAGAGGAGATGCTTAGGTGCGGTAACTGTCGGGCGGCGTTTTTGAGAGGCGTATTCTTATCCTCGGGGACGATTACAGACCCGGGTAAGAGCTATCATCTGGAGCTTGACTTTACCTGTTCGCAAACAGCGGATAATATTCATAGCCTGCTTTCCGAGTGCGGTCTTGAACCAAAGCACACCTCCCGTAAGACCGAGCACGTGCTGTATTACAAGGACAGCGAGAGTATTGAAAGCTTTCTCGCGTTTATCGGAGCTACGGGTGCCGCATTTATCATAATGAACAAGAAGATTGAGCGTGAGCTTCGAAGCGACGCCAACCGTCTTGCAAACAGTGAGCTTGCCAATATCGGCAAGACTATTGCGGCGGCAGGGGATCAGCTTGCGGCTATAAATACGCTTAAGGCGGCAGGCGCGCTGGAGCTCATGCCGGACGAGCTTAGGATAACCGCTTATCTGCGGCTGGAAAATGCGGATGCAACGCTGGCACAGCTTGCGGCACTGCATGATCCGCCCATAACCAAATCGGGTGTAAATCACCGTCTTAAGAGAATAATGGCATGGAAGCCGTGATGCGGCTTTTTGCCTTTTCAAGATAAAGGAAGAAGTATATGTCGGATTTTGTTCACCTCCATTTGCACAGTGAATATAGCCTGCTTGACGGAGCCTGCCGTATTGATGAAATACCAAGGCGCGCCAAGGAATGCGGTCACAGCGCCGCGGCTATTACCGACCACGGCGTTATGTACGGCGCTGTGGCGTTTTATAACGCCTGCAAAAAAGAGGGGATCAAGCCGATAATCGGATGCGAGGTGTATCTTGCCCGCCGCACGCGCTTTGACCGCGACCACGGTGAGGACAGCGGAAGCTATCACCTTGTGCTTCTTTGCAAAAATGAAGTGGGATACAAAAATCTCATTTCCATGGTCACAAGTGCCTTTGTGGAAGGCTTTTATTCAAAGCCGCGCATTGATATGGAACTCCTTCGCACACACTGTGAGGGTCTTATAGCACTGTCAGCGTGTCTTGCCGGATATATTCCCCGTGCCATTGCCGAGGGCAATTATGAGGCGGCAGCAGAGCACGCAAGAGAAATGAAATCACTTTTCGGGGAAGATTATTACCTTGAATTGCAGGATCACGGTCTTGCGGAACAAAAGGCTGTAAACCGTGCTATAGTGAAGCTGTCGCATGAGCTTTCCATTCCTCTTGTTGCCACAAACGATGCTCACTATCTGCGCCGTGAGGATGCGGACAGTCAGGCAATACTTATGTGCATCCAGACTAACAACGTTATTACCGACGGACGCCCTATCGGCTTTGAAACGGACGAGTTTTACTATAAAACTACCGAGGAAATGGAAGAGCTGTTCGGGTATCTTGACAGCGAGGCACTGGGCAGTCCTATTGAAAACACTGTTAAAGTTGCGGATAAATGCAATTTTGACTTCGATTTTTCAAAAATATATCTTCCGGCATTTACTCCGCCGGGCGGCATTACATCTGATGCATATTTAAGACAGCTTGCAAAGGACGGTCTTGAACGGCGCGTATCCGCCGGGCGGATAGTATACACGGACAAGCATCCTGAGAGTGAGTATCTTGAGCGCATCGAGTACGAGCTTGATGTGATAATACGCATGGGATATGCGGACTACTTCTTAATAGTGCAGGATTTTGTAGGGTACGCCAAAAAAAACGGAATACCCGTAGGACCGGGACGCGGCTCAGGTGCAGGAAGCCTTGTGGCGTTTCTTCTCGGAATCACCGACCTTGATCCTCTCCATTTTGAGCTTCTGTTTGAACGCTTTCTTAATCCCGAGCGCGTAAGCATGCCCGACTTTGATATTGATTTCTGCTACAACAGACGCGACGAGGTAATCGAATACGTCCGCCGCCGATATGGCAGCGACCATGTGGCACAGATCATCACATTCGGTACTATGGCGGCTCGTGCGGTGGTGCGCGATGTGGGACGTGCGCTTGGAATGTCCTACGCTGACACAGACGCGGTTGCGAAAAATATTCCTCACGCTATGGACATGACCCTTGACGTTGCGCTTTCGGCAAGCAAGGAGCTTCGTGAGATGTACGAGGACTCCCCACAGGTAAAGCGTCTTATAGATACCGCACGTGCCCTTGAGGGAATGCCGAGACATTCTTCAACCCATGCGGCAGGTGTGGTTATCACAGACCGACCTGTCAGTGAATATGTTCCCCTTTCACTTAACGGCGATATTCCCGTAACACAGTTTGACATGGATACTGTGGCAAAGCTGGGACTTTTGAAATTTGACTTCCTTGCTCTTCGGTATCTTACAATAATTTCCGATACCGAGAAGCAGATACGGGAGAGAGTGCCTAATTTTGATATTGAATCGGTGCCGCTTGACGATAAAAAGGCGTATGATCTTATATCCTCGGGAAATACCGACGGTATATTTCAGCTTGAATCCGGCGGTATGCGTCAAATGCTGACACAGCTTCGCCCCGACTGCATTGAGGATATTATCGCCGCAATCTCCCTTTACCGTCCAGGTCCTATGGATTCTATACCGAAGTATATAGAAAACCGAAAAAACAGGGATAAGATAACCTATAAAACACCTCTGCTTGCTCCTATTCTTGATGTGACATACGGATGCATGGTGTATCAGGAGCAGGTAATGCAGGTTTGCCGAAGCGTGGCAGGCTATTCTTACGGACGTGCGGACCTTGTGCGCCGCATGATGGCTAAGAAAAAAGCCGATGAAATGGAAAAGGAACGTGCGGTGTTCGTTGAGGGTGCCGCCAAAAACGGTATTCCGTCACAAGATGCAAACGAGCTTTTTGACGAGATGTCGGGATTTGCTTCCTATGCGTTCAACAAGAGCCATGCGGCGGCATATGCCATAATTTCTTACCGCACCGCATATCTTAAGAGCCATTATCCCTGCGAGTACCTTGCGGCTCTTATGACATCGGTTATGGGAAATGCCGCAAAGACGGCGGAATATGTTGCGGAGTGCACGAGATACGGAATACGCATTCTTCCGCCGGATATAAATGAGTCCACCGCAGATTTCCGCGCCATAGTTAACGGAAAAGAGCGTTATATACGTTTTGGGCTATTGGCACTGAAAAATTTGGGAGTGGGCTTTATTGAGCGAATCGTCTCGGAGCGGCGCGGAAGTCCCTTTGCATCCTTTGAAGATTTTGTAGAGCGTATGTATGCAAAGGATATGAACAAGCGTCAGGCTGAGGCACTTATAAAGAGCGGCTCGTTTGACGGACTGGGAATATACAGAAGCCGTCTGCTTTTGTCATATGAGCGCATTATAGACCATTATCAGGAGCGCACCCGTGCCAATGTGGCAGGTCAGCTTGATATGTTTTCCATGGGGCTTTCTGAGGATGATGTAAAAAAAGATAGCTTTGTTTATCCCGATATTGAAGAGCTGTCGCTAAGAGAAAAGCTGAAGCTTGAAAAAGAATGCTCCGGAATATATTTTTCGGGTCATATGATTGAAGATTACTCACGCCATGTGGAAATGATATCGCCAACACCCATAAACGAGATAATCGCCTCGTTTTCGGAGGATGAGGAGCGTGAGGCTTCATTTTCCGACAAGCAGACGGTTACTCTTTGCGGTATTATAACGAGACGCCAGACAAAAATGACCAAAAACGGTGCTCAGATGGCATTTGTAAGCTTGGAGGATCGCTTCGGAGAGCTTGAAGTTATCGTATTTCCGAAAACCTTTGAGACGGTGTCTCATTTGCTTACAAACGAAGCGGCGGTATGTGTTGTGGGACAGCTTTCTTTGCGTGATGATGAAGACCCTAAGGTGCTTGCCCAGAATGTGTTCAGACTTGACGATAACGCCCATTTCAGTGAATCTTCTAAGTCTCCCGGAACAGGTCATTCGAGAGTACAGCCGCCGAGGGAAACCGCGCGGCAGTCTGTGCCCGAGACACCTGCTAAAGCTGATACAGGCTCGCAGGGCGGCATGACTTTTTATCATGTAAGCGGTGTTTCGGCACCTCCGCCTGCGGCAGTGCCTATGTATGCTCCGTCACCGGTGCGTGCGGCACAAAGTGAATCGGTAAAAGTGTCGCAGCAGCCGAGCAAGGTATATCTGAGAGTTGAGCACACCGATGAGCGTGACAGGCTGTTTAAAAAAGCGGAGAATCTTGTTTATATCTTCTGCGACGGCACGGCAGAGGTGATTTTTTACGACAAGTCCACGTCAGAATATAAACGTCTTTCCGGAATAAAGCTTGCGGCATCGCCGTTTGTCCTTGCGGAGCTGAAAGCACTTCTCGGAGATGACAATGTGGTTATAAAATAAGGGGGATTTCTGAAATGTTCAAAAGAAACAGGGAAAAGAAGCCGAAGCTTACCTATGGAAAAATTTCCGGCATATCCAAAATAGCTTCGCCGATACTTAAAGCACTTTATTATGCGGCTATTGTTGCCGCGGTGCTTGTGGGCATAGTTGCTCTTATAATGCTTTTTGTAAATGTGCCTGTAGACGAAATGCTGCTCCCTCCCTACATGAGCGAGACGGACAGCGGATATTCAATAGCGATCGGAAACGGCATACGCATTGATACACCGAAAGAGGACGTTACTCTTGGAGATATTAAAACCGTGGTTTATGCCGAACTCATGCTTTTTGCCGCTTCGCTTTGCATATTTGCACCTATATGCCTGTTTTTATCAAAGATTTCAAAGAATTTGGCATCAGACGGTCTTTACAACATGAAAAACGGCAGATATATGATGTATGTGGGCATTACCGTTGCGGTAGGGTACAGCTTTGTCAGTGTAGTCAGGGATTTTTACAACTACCTGCTTGTAAAGACATATACCCCGGTGCCTGAAGCGGTGCATCTTTCTCTTCGACCCGAACTTGGCGGTATTTTTGCAGGACTTGTTATCATAATCTTTGCGTGCGTATATTCTGCCGCCTGTGAGAGATATTTTCTTGATGCTAACATCCCCGAAAAGGGCAGTACCGATATTACAAGTGTATAATCTGTTTTAGTAAAGCTTTGATATGTCCCCACTTTAAAAATAAATGCATTTTGACAAAATGCAGAGAACAAATTCGCGGTTCTGTACGTCTAACAGAATATACCGCTGTATCTCGGAAAGGAATGGGAAATTGAACAGTAATAAGCGAAATCAAAATCCGCAGAAAAAGGTTAATTGGTCACGTGAGGTGGCAGGCTCCGGCAAGTTTGCCGGAAAGGTAGTCGGAAAAATATTTTCCTACATTTTTAATATTCTTCTGACTCTGCTGCTTGTCTGCTTTATTACGGGCATTATTGTGGCTACCGTATTTGCGGTGTATGTGAAAAATCATATAGACCCTGAGATAGATCCGGCAATTTTTAGGATGAATTCCAGCCAGACCACCAAGATATTCTATATGGATTATACCGACCGTGAAAACCGCATCGGTACAATGGTGGAAATAAAGGATGAACAGCTTTACGGCTCGGAAAACAGTGTGTGGGTATCCTACACGCAGATACCTGAAAATCTTGTCAACGCCTTTGTTGCCATAGAGGACCACCGTTTCTGGAGTCATAACGGTATTGACTGGATAAGAACTGCCGGTGCGGTGCTCAACTACTTTATCCCCTTTGAAAAGGATCAGGGCGGCGGTTCTACCATAACCCAGCAAACTATTAAAAATCTTACCGAGGATAAGGACTATACCCCTCAGCGTAAGATTCAGGAGATACTTCGCGCTATAAATCTTGAGAAGAAGCTTGATAAAACTGAAATACTTGAGCTTTATCTTAACAACATCTACCTGTCACAGAATTGCTACGGAGTGCAGGCGGCGGCGTATACTTACTTCAACAAGGATGTCAGTGAACTGACTCTTGTTGAATGTGCGTCTATTGCATCAATCACAAACTCCCCCACAAGATTTGACCCTGTTCAGAATCCGGATGAGCACATCGGACGTCGAAATCTCATTCTTAAGCGTATGTACGAGCTTGGATATATAACCGAGACCGAGTATAATCAGGGAACTGCGGCTGAATTGATTCTTGACTATCAGGGAAGAGCTAAGGATGCCTCGATCATCTCTAACTCATGGTATACGGACCAGGTAATGGTTGAGGTTGCAAATGCGCTTTGCGAGGAAAAGGGATATAGCCTTGAAATGGCGTACAACCTTATATACACCGGCGGTTTACAGATAATCACGCTTCAGGACCCTGAGGTTCAAGCAACACTTGAAGCTATATATGCAAACGAATCAAGCTTCCCCAAAACAAATAATGCGGTACAGCCGGAATCCTCAGGCGTAGTTATCGACCCTGCCACGGGCGACGTGTTGGGACTTGTAGGCGGACGCGGTCAAAAGGATGCTAATCTCCTTCTTAATAAGGCAACACAGACTACACGTTCCCCCGGTTCATCAATTAAACCCCTTTCAATCTATGCACCTGCACTTGAATACGGACTTCTTGGTTACGGAAGCGTATATGACGATGTTCCTGTCATGTTCAACTATGCAGATGACGACGTTGACAAGCTGAATCCCTCTGCATGGCCGAAGAACCTGCCGGAGGTGTACGGCGGTCTTACAACCGTAAACGATGCGGTAACACGCTCGGTCAATACGGTTGCGGTACGCATACTTCAGGATCTTACCACAGATGTGTCCTTCGACTTTGTAAAAAACAAGCTTCAGATGAAGAGCTATATTGAATACGCCACCCTTTCCGGCGGAATGTCTATAACCGACAAGGACGTTTCGGCTTTGGCGCTTGGCGGCATGAACTATGGTGTTACCAACCTTGAAATTACGGCGGCGTATCAGATATTTGCCAACGGAGGTGTGTACAACAAACCCCGTACATGGCTGAGAGTTCTTGATGCCGAGGGCGAGGTGCTCCTTGAAAATGAGCCCGAAAGCTATGTCGTAATAAGCGAGCAGACAGCGTCTATTATGACAAAGATGCTCCAGAATGTAGTCAGCCGCGGTACGGCTACCGCAGTCACACTTGACAATACCGTAAACTGCGCCGGAAAGACCGGTACTACTTCAAATGACGTTGACCGTTGGTTTATCGGCTATACGCCGTACTATGTATGCGGCATATGGTTTGGATACGATATTCCTCAGTCGCTCGGCACGCTTGCATGGAGTCCCTGTACTGTTGCTTGGGATAAAATCATGATACAGCTTCACCACAAGTATATAAACAGCGGAACTCCCCTTAAAACCTTCGAGCTTGCGGACGGTATCGTTACCGCAAACTACTGTAAGGATTCCGGTAAGCTTATGAGCGCGGCGTGCTACGCCGATCCCAGAGGAAACCGCGCAGAATCCGGTTATTTTACGGCGGCGACTGTTCCCACGGAATACTGTGACCGTCATGTTATGGTACCCTATGACACTGTAACGGGCGCCGTAGCCTGTGAAAAATGTCCGCCTGAGAATGTTAAGAACGTAGGTCTTATTAAAGTTGACAGAGTATTCCCCATGAACGTGAAGGTTACTGATACTCAGTACACTTACCGCGAGATTCACGAGGAAACCGCGTTGTCTGACAACCTGAGTGTTCCGTTTTATATAGGACTTTACGGCGAGGGTGAATACCCCGGATTTACCGACACACAAAAGCGCTATTACAACAGTGCTTGCTACGAGCACTATTCTCTGCCTGATCCCGAGCCTGTTCCGGAGGATACGGATACAGGTGACGATACGGGGGATGACTCCGATTTTACGGAGAGCGAAGATGACAGCGAAGATACTTCGGATGATATTTCAGAGGAGGAAACCGAGGATACAGAGGAAGATGCCTCTCCCGATGACCCGGAATCCGATGAAAATTTCGAGGAATGATCCTGTAGACGAATTAAACAAGAAATCACCTCATACATTTGTGTGAGGTGATTTTTATGGCATTTTTTAAAAGGACAAAGCACAAATTGTCCTGCGTTGTCAGATCAGAGCTGTGCCGCATGGATTTTCGCTGTATTATTGCCGGTGCGGTAATAATTTTACTCTGCGGCTTTTTAAGTGCCCTTGCAGGTGGGTCAACAGACAGCTACCGAGAGCTTATAAAACCCAAATGTGCGCCGCCGGCGTTCCTTTTTCCGATAGTCTGGACGGTTTTATACATACTTATAGGCGGGGCGGCAGGTGCTGTGGCGTGTGTATGTGACCGCTCCTTGGAATCCGATAAACTTAAGGGACTTTTATTCTTTGTTATCATGATGGTGTTCAATTTTATATGGTCGCCGCTGTTTTTCGGAGCGGGAGCATTCTTTGCGGCGTTTGTAGCTATTATCATGATGATAATTCTTACGTTTTTCATAATTTGCTTTTTCGGGAGGATATATAAGAGTGCCGCCGCGGTAATGGTGCTGTATCTTATTTGGCTTTTTTATGCCGCATATCTGAATCTTGCAATAATTATTCTAAGTTAGAGCAGTATGTAAAAAATGTGTTATTTCTATTGACAAAATAAGCAAACAGTAGTATAATATACACATAAGGCAGATGTGTAAAACTGCCAAAATTCGCAGTGTGATCTCACGCTGTTATCAAAATTTAGGAGGAATACCAAAATGAAATTTTCACGCATTCTCGCACTTGTACTTGCAGGCGTTATGCTTTTTGCTCTTGCTTCCTGCAGCGCGGCTGCACAGCCTATCACCGTTACTGTTAAGATCACTCCTGACGTGAATGATCCTAACTCCACCATTCTTGATATGCCCGTTGAGCTTCAGAGCAACAACCCCACAGTGCTTGACGCATTTATCGAGGGCTGCACCATCGCTGAGTTTGACTTTGCTCTTGATGCCGCAGGCGAATCTGTAGTTGACATTGACGAGTACAAGGATTACACCGATGCTGAGACCAACACCACCTACTATTGGTACTACACCGTAAACGGTGCTGAGCCCGAATCCGGCAAGGCATATGACAATGTTGTTGCAGACGGCGATGTTATCGAGTACATCTACACTTCGTTTGTACCCGAAACCAACTGATAAGTAAAAAACACGGCTTATGTGATATACTCTAAAGGACAGTAATTTTAAAAGGCTGAACGATTAGTTTCGTTCAGCCTTTTATCGTAAGGTTCGGCGTTTACTGTCCCCGACGAACCGTATTGCAGTGATCGTGGATTTATCTGTTCTGTTTATAAGGTCTTAGGATATCCTAAATGTGTTGGAAGATGATATACATTTTCCCTGCTTGTTACAGTATCGGACAAATAATACACAGCACATTTCAAATTTAAAAAATCCTGTTCTGTTTCGAATATTCTGTAGGTGTTAACCCTGTTTTTTCTTTAAAACTGCGTGAAAAGTAATATACATTTGAATATCCGCAACGTTCCGATATATCAGTAATTGTTAAGGTACTTTCCATCATAAGGGCTTTCGCTTTTTCTATTCGTTTATCAATAATATATTTTTTGACGGAAACAGAGAACGTGTTTGCAAAAAGTTTTCTTAAGTAGACCTCGCTAATATTCAATAGATTTGCTATAGAGCTGTTTGAAAGCTGAGGGTTTTGTAAATTTTGATCTATATATTCGATTGCATGGCTTAAAATGTGCGAAATGCTTTGTAACTCATAATCTGCTATAAGAGAAAAAATTTTATAAGTATAAGAAAGTATCTCTGCTCTGTGTTGAACAAATCCACGTAGGAATACATTATTCATAGTGAAAAAAACTCTACGGATAATTTCTATGGTTGTTGATTCAGTAGTTTTAAAATGTTGAGTAGCTATATCCTGCGCTACCTGAAAATTTATAACAGCAAAGTTTCCACCGTGAATACACCGTATATCATATGTGCTTTCTTTAGGCAGATATACGATATGATTGTTTTTCAATGGAATTGTCACGTTATTATGTATATAAACAAGTTCGCCGCCTAATGAAAAAGCTATGCCATGCCACGGACGTGAGACCATACCGGATTTTTCACCGGCTTTGAAATTAACAATTGATACATGAGAGATTTCAGAAATTGTTATTTTGTTTAAAAAATCCATTTTATCACCTGCACAGTATTTTACCTTCTACTTTAATTATATCAGAAGTATAAAAAAATGCAACAAAAACCTTAAAAAAGTATCGAAAAATATAAAAAATATATATTTTTTGCATTGCACAGTTTATGGGGAAGTGTTATAATTAAGAGGGTGATAAAAATGAGTAAATTTTTATGTAAAGAAAAACCAAGAATTGTAGCAATGGTAGACATTCGCGAACCTAATCAAACAATAGAAGAAATAGACCGTTGCATATCGCAGGGAGCAGAAGGGTTTTGCTTATTGTATCAAAGCTGTCCTGCAAAATTTAAGACAAAAGATAATTTGAAAAAAATAATGGATGTTGCGAGAAAAAAACCTGTATATTTTGCTAATTATATTTTTAGTAATTCTCAGCCGGAACTGTCTGATGATGTATTGGCACAGCAACTTCTGGAAGCAATAGATATGGGAGCGCAGCTTATTGATGTGAGAACTGATATGTTTTGCCGCTCAACGGACGAGATTACGCGTGATAGTGCAGCAGTAGAGCGACAAAAATCTTTTATATCAGAAATTCACAGTCGAGGGGCAGAGGTAATTATGTCCACTCATATCTTTGAATATCGCTCTCCGCAAAACGTGCTTGAAATAGCAAAACTTCAGCAGGAAAGGGGCGTTGATATTGCAAAAGTGGTGACAACCGTAGACAGCAAAAAAGAATTAGATGATGCATTCAAAACGCTTTTTTTACTCAAAGAGAATCTAAACATCCCGTTTTTATTTCTGACAAACGGAAGCTTTAACAGATATCACAGAATGCTTGGACCTTTGCTTGGCTCGTGCGTTTATCTGTGTGTGGAGAATTCGATTGTGGATGTACCGCAGCCAACAATTGATGAAGCAAAAATGATGATAGAAAAAGTAGCGATGATTAAGGAGAATATAAATGGCTAAGAAAAAAATTTTGATTTTGGGTGCTACCGGGGCTATGGCGGTGTATCTTATTCCGGAATTGCTTGCTAAAGGATATTATATAGACGGAGTATCGTTGGATGATGTTGAAAATGATAATGAAAATATCACATATATAAAAGCTGATGCGCTGAATTTGACGTTTCTTACCGAAACACTCAAAAACGGATATGATGCCATAATTGATTTTATGGTATATAATCCGGCGGAAAAGTTTGATTTGTATTACAAGCTGTTTTTGGAAAATACAAAGCATTATATCTATTTTTCTACTTACAGGATATATGCAGATGATTCTCCGCTGAATGAAAATGCAAAACGCCTTTTAGATGTAGAAAGGCCCGATGATTTTGTAACTCAAGGTGAATATTCAATTTATAAAGCAATGCAGGAGGATGTGCTAAGAAATTCCGGATATAGAAATTATACAATTTTACGACCTGCAATTACTTATTCCAGACGAAGATTTCAGTTAACTATTCTTGAAATGGAAGTTGTTGTGTATCGAATGCTTTCAGGAAAAACCGTTATTTTACCTGAGGGAGCAATGGATAAGGAAGCAACAATGAGCTGGGCAGGTGATGTGGCCAAAATGATTGCAGGAGTTGTTTTAAATCCTGAAGCTTATGAACAGACATATAATGTATCTACATCTGAACATATGAAGTGGAGAGATGTTGCAAAAATTTATGAAAAAATCGGCGGCTTAAAATATATTACAGTAGACAATGATACATTTATTGACATTGT
>CAJGCT010000016.1 GCA_904501985.1 uncultured Clostridia bacterium | reverse complement strand
GCGCATCGCCGCAGAATTTGCTAAGGGCCTTAACACTGTAATGCTGGAAAATCACGGTGTTGTTATCGGTGCCGACGATCTCTTTTCCGCATTCATGAAATTCGAAACCCTCGATTACTGTGCGCGCCTTGAAATAAACGCTCGTACTCTCGGAAAAACTCCCGTGGCTCTTTCCGAAAAGCACATGGACATATACAAGCAGAAAGTAAATCCGCAGATGGATGAGTTCATCCCCCGTGTACACACAAGCGAGGAGCTTGATACTCGCCGTGAGATGTGCAACCTCATCCACAGAGCATATGACAATCAGCTTTTCACAAGCTCCCAGGGTACATTCTCAAAGCGTCTGTCCGACGGCTCGTTTATAATCACCCCATACGATATGGACAGAAAGTATCTTGAGCCGGGTGATCTTGTACGCATAGAAAACGGCAAGAAGGAGCACGGAAAGAATCCCTCTCGCTCTGTGGGACTCCATGCGGCAATATACGAAAAGCATCCCGATATCGAAAGCATAATCGTAGCTCATCCGCCGCACATTATGGCGTTTGCCATCACTGACAGCGAGTTTGATGCACGTCTCATTCCCGAAAGCTACATAGCACTTAAAAATGTGCGCAAATTCCCCTTCGGTTCATCTTTCCTCCAGCCTGCTATGCTTGCGGATGAAATTTCCATCAAAAATCCCGTATGCATAATCGAAAACGACTGCGTTATCTGCGGCGGAACTTCCCTGCTCAACGCCTTTGACCGCCTTGAGGTAATGGAATACAGCGCAAAATCCGTTATTGACACCGCAGTTCTCGGAAGACCTATTGTAAACATAAAGCCTAATGAAGTAAAGGATATCGAGATCGCGTTTAACCTTTAATTAGAGCGTATATACAAACAGCATATAAAATGGGAACAGATTCGGGCACTTGTCCGAGTCTATTCCCATTTTTCGTATTTTATCTGCCGTGAAAGCTCACGAAGATAGGCTCTGTGTTCCTTATACTCCGGGCTGTATGGCTCGACCTCTGCCCAGAATTTCGGGGAATGGTTAAATTCTTTCATATGGCACAGCTCGTGGACTATTATGTAATCCAAAACCTCACGGCTTGCCATCATGCAGTACCAGGAAAAATTCAGGGAATTTTTCTTAGAACAGCTTGCCCAGCGTGTAACGGCGGAGTTTATTTTTACAACCGTCGGGAAAAGTCCCATACGCTCGGCAATAATCCGCACACGCTCCGGAATGTATTTTTTCGCCTCACGCTTGTATATATCTGTCACCGCACAGCGTATTTCCTCAGGCGCAAGTCCGTCAGCAATACGAAAAACTTCACCGTCACACTCCTGCTCGCTGACACTGTGTATAACACGTTTTTCTCCGAGATATCTGACCTCTGAACCGTAGTCAAGCACGAAAGTATCGCGGCACGCGGCAATCTGACGACGCTTCTCACATTCTGCGGCAAGCTTTGGCGCATATTCCGAAAGAAGCCGCACTATCTCATCCCGTGAAAGCCTGTTTGGTGCAAGCACCTCTGCCGCACCGTCATCCCTCACGCGCACACATACGCTCCGTCTCGCCGAACGCTTTACCGTGCACAGCACGTCCCCAAGCCTAACTGTTTCCATACTTATATTCCTTTGAAAATTCACAGCCGCAGAAGTCCTGGCGGTAAAGTGAATATTCCCTTGACAGCTCGATTGAACGCTTGTAACCGTTTCGCTTTTTAAAATCTGATGGAAGATACCGCACACCGAAATTTTCTTCAAGCTCCGCGCCTATCTCGTTAAGCTTATCCGCATTCTTGTGAGGGCTGACCGTCAGCGTGGTGGCAAAATAATCAAACTCCCCCTCATGCTCTTTCATATAACTCGCCGTGGCAGTGAGACGCTCCCTGTAGCATCCAAAGCACCGCACTCCACCCTCGGGCAGGTCTTCAAGCCCACGAGTCAGCTCATAAAAACGCTCCGGTCTTTGGTCGCATACAATAAGGTCGATGGGATTCTTTTGGGGCATCTCGGAAATAAGCCGTTCAAGCTCTCCGGCGCGTTTTTGATACTCGTCTGAATCTGTAATATTGGGGTTATAAAAATACAGCGTAATATTAAAATATTCCGTAAGGTATTCCAGCACATAGCTTGAACAGGGAGCACAGCAGGCATGAAGAAGAAGCTTCGGTACCGTTCCCTGCGATTTTATTTTTTCAAGTATCAAATCAAGCTTAGCTTGGTAATTTATTTTCATATTTTTTCTCCCGATATATATTGCAGTAACTATAAATTTGTGGTATAATTATTGTGTGTATTAAGAGTTTCCCCTGATTGGAGGTGAGGGCATGAGTAAACAGTCAAAGAGCAAAATATATCCTATCAAACCGACACCGCGTGAGGAATATGAGAAAAATATTAAGGCGGCAGAAGATCGGATTTCTAAAGAAAATCCAAAAATCTCCGGAGTTGCTATAGCGATAAAGGCAATTATGGCTGTACTTACCGTGCTTTGTGCCTCGCTTCTTGTTTTATCCATTCCCTGCGAATATTCCTATACATACACGCACACAAATACCCCGTCTGTATCGACACCGTCACCTAAGGTTCACATTTCCGAGGCAGTAAGTGAAGATGAGTTTCCTGAACCCGTGGTATATGTGCCCGTATACTATGATTTCACAGAAGCGATCCCCGAAAGTCCGGCTGTGGGGTATGAATACTTCAATGACACGGTATTTATCGGCGATTCGCGGACAAAAGGGCTTATAATGTACACCGATATGTCACCCTATGACTTTTCCTCGGTGGGAACTAACGTAGGAAGCGTTCAGATTAAGCCTTTCATACGAATGGAGGACGAAAACGGAGAGCTTGTGTCTTACACACTGTTTGAGGCACTGGAAAAAGAACTGGGAAACTACAAAGCTGTATATATTGCGCTGGGGCTTAATGAGCTTGGCTGGAAAGTAGAAAATTTCGCTTCCGAATACAGACGTCTCATTTCGGGCATTCGTTCCATCACAGATGTGCCCATATACATCCAGCTTGTAATGCCCGTCACCGCAAGATCCTCCGAAACCACCAAATTCGGCATCACAAACGACAAGGCAGTGATCTTTAATGATGTACTGCGGCAAATCGCCGCCGAAATGTCGCTTTTTCTTCTTGATCCTACCGAAATGTTCGCTCTTGAAGACGGAACGCTTAATCCGGCACACGCATCCGACGGCGTTCATTTTCAGATAAACTCATATATTGAGCTTGCATACTACTATCGCACGCACATAGTTGACCTTGAAGCCTACGACAATACGAGAACGAGCGATAGCGGCATCCGCCATTAACTTTAATATATGCATATACCAAAATACCGGGAGTTTAAAATATCTCCCGGTATTTTTCTGATTTCATCGCTTGCTGTCAAGATAATTCTGAAGAATTATCTGTGCCGACAGAGTATCTACAGCCGCTTTTCGCTTCTTTCCTCTGGTATCTGTTAAATTAAGTATCTGATGCGCCGCCATGGTACTGCACCGCTCATCAAACATTTCGATGGGCAGACCTGTTTTTTCTGCAAGCATCTGTGCAAATTCCTTGGCGTGCTCTGCTCTCGGTCCGAGAGTTCCGTTCATGTTTATGGGAAGGCCCACAACTATTTTGGAAACGCCAAGCTCCTTTGCCTTGTCCGCCACCATATCCGCCGTTTTCGGCATATAGGTTGAATTAACGTATCCTATACCGTTTGCCAACATTCCGAGAAGATCACTCACAGCAAGTCCCGTGCGTGTATCTCCGAAATCAACTCCGAGAATCCGTTCAGCCATACATTCTCCTTAAATTAAAGTACAATTCCGTTATTTAAAATAAACTCGTCAACCTGCGCCGCAGTTGGAAGCGACGTAGAAGCCCCCTCCTTGCCCACAACAAGCGTTCCTACCGCATTGGCATATTTCACCGCACGCACTATGTCACGGCTTCTCATATACTCAAGCGTCATAGCCGCAGAAAAGGCATCTCCGGCGGCGGTAGTATCAACCACAGGACCCTCGTAGGTGGTTACAAGCTGTGAATACTTTCCGTCGTGTATATACGCACCTCTGCCGCCAAGCTTGATTACCACATATTTGGTCGCAACCTTTTTCATAAGCTCATTTGCGGCACGAAGGCAGTTATTAACGTCGTTTGGAACTATACCTGTCAGTGCAAGAGTTTCGGTCTCATTGGGAGAAATGACCTCAAGTGCACCCAGCTTTTCAAGGGGATATCCCGGCTTTGCGGCTCCGGTGTCCACAAAAACAGGGATCTTTTTCTTATTTGCAAAATCAACCGCGGCAATAACAGCATCGGTGGGTATCTCAAAGTGAAGGAATACCGCATCAGGCAGACAAGTCATTGCATCCTCCACGTCCGATGCTGAAAGACGGTTGTTAGCACCGGGATATACAATGATACGGTTTTCGCCGCTTTCCTCCACAAGTATTGCCGCAAGTCCGGTGGGGGCAGCCTTGTCATTTACGATGAATCGCGTGTCAATGCCGTTTTCCGCATACAGTGCCTTTAAGCGCTGAGCGTGATTATCGTTTCCGAGCCTTGTGCAGAATATGCTGTCAGCGCCAAGCCTTGCCAGCGCCAAAGCTGAATTTGCACCCTTTCCACCCGGAATGTAATCATAACTGCGGCTCTCAATAACCGTCTGTCCGGCATCCGGTATTCTGCCAACCTTCATAACAAAATCCATGTTGGCACTGCTGACAACGAGAATTCTCTTTTTCATAAAAGCTTCCCCCTTGCAAATCAATATTCGTAGGTGTTTCCTTTATCGGTAATAGTTACCTTGTTTTTACCGTCAGCACTTGCCTCGCAGCGACCAACGATCTTGGCCTCGATTCCATATTTTGCGGCAGTATCAATCATAAACTGCGCATCCTTGGCATCGCAGTAAAGCTCCATTCGGTGACCCATATTGAATACCTGATACATCTCACGGTTCTCAATATCCGCATTCTTCCAGATAGCGGCAAAAAGCGGAGGAGTATCAAAGAGATTATCCTTGATATAGTGAATACCGCTTCCGAAATTCTTGCACTTAGCCTGTCCGCCGCCGGTGCAGTGGATCATGCCGTGAACCGCAGAGCGCCTGTTGTCAAGTATTTCCTTGATAACGGGTGCATATGTACGGGTCGGCGAAAGAATAGCATCAACCACAGATACGTCTGTTCCGGGCAGAATATCGTTCACGCCGTAGCTTCCGCAGTACACCTTGGACTCGTCGATGGTGTTAGAATATGTTTCGGGATATTTTGCCGCATATTCGTGGGAAAGCATAAGATGGCGTGCCGCAGTAAGTCCGTTTGAACCCATGCCGGCGTTATACGACTTCTCGTATACAGCCTTACCGAAGGATGCGAAACCTACAATAACGTCACCGGGCTTAATGTTGTCGCAGTCAATAACATCACTGCGCTTAAGTCTTACAAAGAAGGTAGAGTCAACAATAAGTGTGGACACAAGGTCTCCCACGTCCGCAGTCTCACCGCCGGACATGGTTATACCAACACCGTACTTGCCAAGCATCTCGCAAAACTCGGTGTAACCGTCGATAACCTGCTTTATAGCCTCTCCGTTTACTCTGTGAGCATTGCGTCCTATGGTGTTGGAAAGCACAAAGCCGTCGGTAGCTCCGATACAAAGAAGATCGTCAAGGTTCATAACAACGGAATCCTGCGCAATGTTGTAAAATGCAGAAAGATCGCCGGTCTCCTTGTACTTGATGTATGCAAGAGAGGATTTCGTACCGGCACCGTCAGCATGCATCGCCGCGCAGTATTCGGGATCACCGCAGGGATCGGGAATTATTTTGCAGAACGCGCCTGCGAATACGCCCTTGTCCTGCTTTGAAATTGCACTGTGTACCTCATCCTTGGTTGCGGAAACTCCGCGTGACAAATATGCCTCAGACATTTTTATTTTCTCCTTTTGATTAAGTAATAATTTATAGTTCTATTTCGGATGCCTCTGTTGAATTGGGATAACAGGTAACATCCAGAATACGCTGATTTGTACTTCCGCGGAATTTAAGATTCAGATCCCGCATAGAGTCGATGTAACGACCGTCCACAAGGTAATTTGTATATGAAAGAAGCTCCTTGACAGACGGCTCTGTCTCACATTTTTTAAGAAGCTGTTCATAGGTAAAGCCGCTGTAGGTCATAATATCAAGACCTGCATCGGAAGCTTTCTTTGCTATTACAGCAAGCTCATGCCCCCATAAAAACGGCTCGCCGCCGCTGAAGGTAATACCCTTTATCATGGGATTTTTCCTGATATCCGCCCACAGCTTTGCGGTGGTGGTAAGCTTGCCGCCGCCGTATGAATGGGATTCGGGGTTATGGCAGTTAAAGCATTTGTGCGGACATCCCTGTGTAAATATTACATACCGAAGACGGGGACCGTCAACAATGGATTCCCTCACCACGCCAAAAAGGCGTATTGGAATATCTTCAATAGGTGTATCGGTTGAAAAGCTACGCTTTAGCATATGTTATTCCTTTGTTTTATATTTTTTGCGTTTTGGCACACCGTTTGCATATGTCTACTCACGGTAGTCGCTCTTTTTTCTGCTGAGGAGCACCACGATAACAACGGTAACTACCAAAAGCAGCACCGCGCCGCCCATCCACAGATATGTGTCACTTGTCACAGTCTCATCGGGAGTACGCTTACGAAGCCGCTCCTTAGCGATAACGTCAGAAAGCGAATCGTCATCGTACTCATAGGAAAGACCCTTTATATCTTTAATAAGGAGTGATGCCGATTCAAGCTTTCCATCTCCTGCAAGAATCTGCAAGGATGTGATATCCTCTATTTCGTCAAAATCTTCCACGTCAAAGTATACCGTTGTCCACTCATCGGAATAAACCTTGCCGGAAGATTCAAAGCGTCCGTTCTCGGAATGAAGTACAAGCTTCACAGGTACACTTGTCAGCCCTGCCGGAGCCACATTCTGAAGCTTAAGTGTAACAGCAATGATAGGTGTGTTATCAAAGCTTTCCGCATCCTTGAATCGGTGTGAAACACCCATCCATCCGGCACGCAGGCTGTCATTATACAGTACCGAACTAAGCTGAGCCGACAAAGACGGCGTATCGTCACGGACAATATGCATATCCCCACAGTAGTATCCGAGGTCTATCATACTTATACTTGATGCGCTGTTAAATACAAAATAGCTGTATGATCCCTTTATGCCGTCCGGAGCATTATTAAATGCATCCGAATAACCAAGACTGCGGCGCGTAAGCTTTGATTCATCGTAGCCTTTCACGATATCAGCAATGCTACCCGATTCAAGTGTCATAAGCGCACTTGATATTATGACGTCCGCCTCGGTGGTATCAATACATTTCACAGCTTCCGCTATAGCCGCCGCTCTGTTTCCTGCAATGGCAATATATGCATCAACTCTGTCATTGAAGTAAGCCGAATAATAGCCTATCACGTACTGCTTTGTAAGTGCGCTCATGCGAGCCGAGGATTCTTCATAGGTGCTGTCGCAGAATATGATGTTTTTGCTGTCCCATAAAAGCCGGTGAAGCAGTTCGGTAAGAGGTGCGCAGTTGTTGGCATCTATAGTACCATCGCCAATGTCCTCTGCCCGTTCTCTGATCTCAACGGCAATCTCCCATCCGTAGTTTCCGTACTGAGCAGTTTCAAGCGAAAGCGCGGTGAAATAATCGTTAAGCGGAAGCTCGGATACATTTGTTGACAGCTCCACATCCATAAGATCCGTTACAGAAATATACACACGCGCCCCGGAGTTCCGCGATGTAATGTTAAAATACATCTTGCTAAGCTCCCTCGCGGTATATGACAGCATATCCGAGACAGAAGCTCCGCCCTGTATTATGTTTTCCCGGTCTCCGAGAATAACGCCTGCCACGCTTCCGTCAGCGCACCATGTGTCGGCAATATAAGAGCCAAACGCTCCCGTAAAATCACTGCCTGCGGATTCATCATTCGCAGTATCTGCACTGTACAAGGCGGCAAGCTCTTCCATCGCAGAGCGTTCCCAGCCAATGCAGCGAAGTAGCACACTGACACCGTTTCGGTTAAGTACCTCAATTTTCTTCGAAAGCTGTTCTGTGTATTCCTTATTTATGTAATATGTGCCCTTGTTGTATAAAAACGGCACTCCCTCCGACGGAGAAGCAAATGCAAGGCGAATATCAGCGCACAGCACGGTAAGACCGCTGTCAGTCTCACCTACAATGGAGATATCGCCCGCCGAAAAGCCCTTCACATCAGCCGCAAATGCGGATTTATCGGACAATCGGCCGCCGCCCGGATTGTCTATGTAGAAAGGACGCGAAATAAGCTTGTAATTTCCGTCAGTATCGGTTACCACCGCTATAAACCGGCTGTAGCAGGCATAGGGGTTATCTGCCGGAAGATTCCAATTTAGTTCAAAGCGAGTTGTCATTTCTCCCGATACAACAGGTTCAAGAGAAAGAAGCTCCTCTGCGGTTGGCAGGGTGTCCGACTCATATATATACACCGAAATTCGCCCGTCCTGGTTATTAAGCACCGTATCACGGTCGATTTCACCGTAAAAGCTGACTGTTGAACGGTCGTCGCTGAGACGGCATATGCTCACATTGCCGCAGGACTCGTATTCTTCCGCCTTGGGAAGTGTAACGGCACTTATGGAGTAAAGCTCCACATTTCCTCCGCCGTCATTAAAGCGAAGCTCAATACTGCGAAGCATTGACACGTCCCCAACATACGCATAGTAGTAGGACGGACCTGACATTGGTTTTATGGGTACGGTAACTACCTTGTCTTCAGTGTTAGCCTGAGAATCGGATGTGGTATAGCATACGGTGAGCACCTCGCTCATCGTGCTGTTTGACAGCTTTATTCTAAGAGAATTGGCGTCATATAAAAGCTCAGGAGCAAAAACATCAGCACTCAAAGAAAACGGCTCAAAAGAGCTGGCATTTAGTAAAAGCACACCGTCGTCGCTCATGGCACCTGCGGCACCGTTAAGCTCGTACTTGTCAAAAAGGAGCCGCGAGCTTACGGCAAGGTCTACCTTGTCGCAGGCGTAAATATCGTCAACATAAAAGCCATCGGCTGAATACTTTAAATTAGCTGTATCAACAACACAGGCAATTTCCATGGAAACGACTTCATCTCTGCCGCCCCATTTGGAAATATCCGCCTCCACCCGACACCATTCGCCGCCGGTGACGTCAACAAGACTCTCGGTACTGCTTCCGTCGGATGAAAACAGCGTAATTCTTGAATAGTATACCGCTTCAGGGTCTTCCTCACACAGCGGCACATATATATCGTACACCACGCTTCGATAATCGTCAAGTCTAATTGGCGATGGAAATTCCGCATATACACAGCGAAGCTCGCCGAGGGCGGCATATGCGCCCACAGCCCTAAGGCAGGAACGCTCATAAGACTCGTCTGCACTGTCGCTGACGGTCATTTTTTCCATAGCGGTTTTGTGTATGTTTTTTCCTGCACGAAACGCTCCAACGGACGCATCAAAGGATTCTATCATATAGATATCGCCGTCCGAAAAATCATCTGCTAAAACAGGTAAAACAAAAATGATTGTAAGGCATAAAACAGCACAGAGGCATTCGACCATGCGCATATTTTTCATCCCTGTGCCACATCCTTTCTTTTAAGAGAGTAATGCAATTTATGCTCTTTATTAAAACGCACATCCGCACCGCAAAATCAAGTGAAAATGTCCGCCACTATTATTATAACATACTTTTTCTCCAAAAGATATACTTTTTTGAAAATTTAACAACATTTTTTGCGTTTTAAAAATCTTTTTTCAAAAAGCTTATATTTTTTTGTTACTGTATTGTTTTGTTAACAAAAATATGATATAATATATGTAATTATGGTTTCGCCGCAAAAAATCATGCGGTATTTACCACTATACTACGGAGGAAACACAATGCCCATAAAAATACCCGAGGGACTTCCGGCTCATGAGATTCTTGAGCGTGAAAATATATTCGTAATGAACGATTTCCGTGCAGAGCATCAGGATATCCGGCCGTTGAAGATTGCTGTACTGAATCTTATGCCCACAAAAATAACCACAGAAACACAGCTTATACGTCTTCTTTCAAACAGCTCGCTCCAAATAGAGTTTACACTGCTTCAAACCGCAACTCACCGTTCAAAGCACACTCCTGCGGAGCACATGGAGGCGTTTTACAAGAATTTCGACGATATAAAGGACGAAAATTTCGACGGTCTGATAATCACGGGCGCACCTGTGGAAAATCTTGATTTCCACGATGTTACATATTGGGACGAGCTTTGCGAAATCATGGAATGGTCAAAAAAGCACGTGTTCTCTACCCTGCACATTTGCTGGGCGGCGCAGGCAGGACTTTACTACCACTACGGCGTGAAAAAGCACTCCCTTGACAAGAAAATGTTCGGTGTTTTCAAGCATTACGCTCTTCGTCCAAACCACCCCATCGTGCGCGGATTTGACGAATACTTCTATGCACCGCATTCGCGCCACACGGGAATATCCGAGGAGGAAATATCAAGGGTCAGCGAGATAGAGCTTATCGCAAGAAGCGATATGGCAGGTCCGTATATTATAGCCGCCAAGGATTCCCGTATGCTGTTTGTGACAGGTCACTCGGAATACGATTATGACACGCTGTCAAAGGAATATTTCCGCGACGTTGACAAAGGACTTGACATTGAGATTCCGTACAACTATTTCCCCGACGATAACCCTTCAAAGCGTCCGCCAAACCTTTGGCGCGGTCACGCAAATCTCATGTTTTCAAATTGGCTCAACTATTTCGTCTACCAAAATACACCGTACAATCTTGAAGATCTGTCAAGATCGTAAATATATTTTTTATGCGTGTAAATACTAATACCGTGGGTTACCCCACGGTATTATATTTTTTGGGGAGAAAAATATGGATAACAATGAAACTCTCTTAAATGAGCTTTACAAAAACACCACCATGGGCGGCGATGCTATCATTGACCTCATGGATAAGGCGGAAAATCCGGAAATGCGCACGGAAATGACACGGGAGCTTGAAAAGTACCGCGAATATTCAAAGCGCGCCGCTTCTCTTTTGTCCGAGCGCGGTCTTAAGCCTGAAGAGCCCGGAATGATGGCTAAGGCAGGCAGTAAAATGGGTATGGCATTCAATACTATGCTTGATACGACCACATCACATCTGGCAGAAATGATGATAAACGGTGCTACAATGGGTATAATCAATATCGAAAAGCAGTTAAACTCCGGCGAGCATTCAAACGAAGCCCGAGCACTCGCCGAGGACGTGCTGAAATTCGAAAAGAGCACCGCCGAAAACCTGGCAAGATTTTTGTAATACCGCCGCATGATAAAAGGGGAAACCGACCGGTTTCCCCTTTATGTATTTACTTTTTCCTTATCCCAAAGAGCCGCTTTAAAATCGGAACAAACAGCTTTGGGGATTTGACGACTACAACCTTCATATCGTATATCCCTTCCTAAATGCGGATAATAAGCAGTAATTAACAGCTCACTAAAAGAATATGCACTCGCGTGCCGATTGGTTAATCGCGGCTTTCGATAACAAGCATAACACCGCGATGAAGGGATATTTCGGCAGACTCAGAGGTTATCTCGTTGCTTACCGCATAGGAATACTTTCTTGTAAGCTCCACAGTCTCAAGTGGATAATACACGCCGGACACCGACACACCCTCGCATTTGTCCGTGAGAGCCACAAGCGACAGATATTTGTACCCTCTATTTACAGAAAGCCGCTTCGGCTCACCGTCGGCACGAAGAATATGCACGCGGTTTCGCCCGTCGGTCATTACACATTCAATGCCCTTACCTGCAATATATTCAAGCAAAAACACGCTTGACAGCGTATGGTCAAGCCTGCCGCCAAGACCGCCTATTATGACGATTTTCTCAGCTCCTCTGGAAATTGCGGTATCTACCGCCAGCTGAGTGTCGGTATCGTCCTTGATGGACGGCACAATGATCTTTTCAAGCTCCGAAAGCTCCGTATCACTGACAGCAGAGCGGTCAAGCGAATCAAGATCGCCAAGCAGCATATGAGGCTTTACAGAAAAACGCTTAGCTGCAAGATATCCGCTGTCAGCCGCTATGACGAAATCATCATCGGAAATAGAGCACGACAGTTCCGACAGCGTATCGGCAAACACCGTACCGCCGGTGAAAATATAGAAGTTACGACTCATTTTTTATCCCATTCGTGCTTGTTTTTCAGCACCTCGTAAAATTCAAGATAGCTTTTGTGGCGCTCACTCGGAACATCACCGTTTTTCACAGCTTCAAGCAGTGCACAGCCTTCCTCTTTGGTGTGCGTGCACTTTGTATAGCGGCATTTGCCGATATACGGCTCGAATTCGCGAAAAACATATGGCAGATCATCCTTAGTGTAGAAATCGAACTGCAGAAAATCCAGCATACTGAATCCGGGCGTATCCGCCACATATCCGGTGGCAGTATCGCCAAACTGTTTACTTAGCGGATAAAGCTCTACATGACGGGTGGTATGACGTCCGCGCTGAGTCTTTTGACTCACCTCGCCCGTAACAAGTCCAAGGGATGGGAAAAGACGGTTCATAAGCGTGGATTTGCCAACGCCCGACGCTCCGGCAAATACAGAAACACGGTCGGCATTATCACGTATATACCCCTCAAGCTCTCCGCCGTCTATGCCGACACCTTCGATAAACACAGAAAATCCGCATTTTCGGTAGATATTTGCATAGTGCTCCGCATCATCGTGGGAAATATCAGCCTTTGTTATAACAACAACCGGCTCAATGTTTTTGTGCTCGGCAATAGTAATAAGCTTGTCCACGGCAGACAGAGCCGGAGTCGGCTTTGATACGGCAAATACGGCGAAAATTATATCAATATTTGCCACGGGTGGACGAATAAGCTGATTTTTCCGTTCAAGCGTCTCCTCGATCATAACGCCGCCCATTGCTTCGTCGGTGCGCTTGCCCCCATCTTTGAGGCTGTCTGATACTACGGCAAGCTCCGTATCAACGCGAAGCACAACATCGTCTCCCACAAGAAGTGTAAGATTCTCATGGCGAAAAACGCCGCGCGCCTTGCATAAAAGAGTATCTCCGCCAAGCTTAACACCCATATTTCTGAGCATCTCGGCATCGGTGTGGGATATGCGCACCTCGTAGATGCCGCCAACACCCTTTATGATTTTTCCGTTAAGTTTTAACTCCATTCAAACAATCTCCGTTACGACCTATTCAGCATCGCCTGTGGGTGCGGGCTTCGGTCCGAGACTCATAACAAAGTCTATTTTAGTACCTGTGGGCGTAGGAGCTCCGTGAGCGCGGCTTTGTCTTATAACAAGTCCGACCGCAACATCGTCAGAATATTCACGGGTAACTTCACCAAGCTCCAGCTTGTTCCAGCCAAGCATCTTCATAACCGCCGCTTCATCGCATTTGGTGAAGTCCGGCATATTTACATATTCGATCTTCTGTCCGCTGCTGACATACAGGGTAACAGTATCGCCCACGTTGAGCGTAGTTCCCGGCTCAGGATCGGTCCTTATAACATAGCCCTCGCTGAGATATTCGTGTTCTTCTCTGATTTCCACAGGGATAAGTCCGTAATTTGTGCGAAGATTTATTGCGGCATCGCGTGCATCATCGTATGCGAGGTCCGGAAGCTCACAGGTCTCTGTGCCCCAGCATACCGTCAGCTTCAAAGTACACCGCTGTCCCTTTTCGGGATTCACCTTGCGTTTCTCTTTGGGGAGCGGATCCTGCGCAATAATAACATTTCTGTCATATTTCGCGCTGTAATCGTAATCCACTTCAACATCAAAGTAGGATGCCTCAAGAGACTGCTCAAATTCCTCACTGTAGATAAGTCCCACATACTCCTGTATCGTTATCTGCTTTGAAGTATCCGTAGTTGTAACTGTGAAAAGCTTATTGAGCACAACTACTGCACTGATACAGCAAACGATCAGAAACGCACTTGCAACTCCGGCTATAACAGGGAACATAGACCTGCTTGCACGGGGAGGTGGGGTAAGCTTTTTCACGTTTGATAGCGAAGGCTGCTGATTGTGGCCGAAATTATCCGATGAGTTATCGGTTTTTGGCATCTTAAAGACAGTTCTTGGGTTATTTTTCACCTGTGCCACATGGCGAAGCATCTGTGCGGCGCTCTGGAATCGGTTGTCCGGATTTTTCTCCATAGCGCTCATGATTATCTGCTCCATGCCGATGGGAAGCTGGGGATTTATCTCACGGGGAGGACGCGGACGGTTTTTAACCTGCATTATAGCAACCGTAACAGGGCTGTCAGCCACAAATGGCAGTTTTCCCGTTGCCATTTCGTACATAGTTACGCCAAGAGAATATATATCGCTTCTGCGGTCTATAGTCTTGCCGCTTGCCTGTTCGGGGCTGATGTAAAATACCGTTCCGATGGCCTTATCGGTCATAGTTACCGTCTCGGCGTTAGGAAGCTTTGCTATACCGAAATCCGCCACCTTTATAACGCCGTTTTTCAGCATCATAATATTCTGCGGCTTAATATCTCGGTGCACAATTCCCTTTTGGTGAGCATGATCAAGTGCTAACAGTATCTGCTCGGTAATACTTATCATCTCATGAAAGCTGAGAACACCTTTTTTGAGAATATAGTTTTTAAGCGTAATACCCTCAACAAGCTCCATTACGATATATTTAAGATTGTCCTTAACCGAAACGTCGTAAATGTTTACGATATTCGGATGTGAAAGCATAGCAACAGCCTTACTTTCGTTTATAAAACGCTTAACCGCCTGCGTGTCGTTATTTATGTCATCCTTAAGCATTTTGACAGCTACATTTCGACGCATAAGAAGGTCGGTTGCTTCAAATACCACTGCCATTCCGCCGATTCCTATGACTTTTATAATTCTGTAGCGTTTGTCAAACACCTGACCTACGTACTTTTCAAAAGAATCCATCATTCCAGCTCCTTTACATGCTTGACAAGCACTGCCGTAATATTGTCAGGTCCGCCTGCTTCGTTTGCGGCATCAATAAGCTTGTCTGTTTTGTCGGAAAGCTCAGACTCTATATCTGTAACCACGTCAATATCAAGATCGGATGAGATAATGGCATATATATCTTCGGGAAGGAGCTGTCCTGACAGTCCGTCCGAGCAAAGAAGTAAGTAGCAGACCTCAAGGCTTGACAGATCCACAGAGAATATGTCAACTTCAAGCTCTTTGTTTATTCCCACTGCCCTTGTTATACGGTTGCGGTAAGGATGATTTCTCGCTTCTTCGGGTGAAAGCGAGCCGCTGTCTATAAGATGCTGAACGTATGAATGGTCGTGGGTTATCTGTGTAATGGTATTATCGGAAACAAGGTACAGACGGCTGTCTCCCACATTTACCACATATACAGTGTCGTCGCAGAACAGTGCCGCAACAAGTGTGGTTCCCATTCCCTGATAGTCGGTGGAGCTTTGCGCCTTTTTGAATACCGCCTCGTTGGCATCATGCACGGCATCGTCCAGAACAACGCACGCCTCATCGCTGGTCAGCGTAAGAATTCCCTCACGGCTCACCTTTGACTGTGTATATTTGACAATGCTCTCCCCAAAGGTCTCAATAGCGCTCTCGCTTGCCACGTTACCGCTCTTGGCTCCGCCCATGCCGTCGCACACAACAGTAAGCGTTGCGTTCTTGCATATAGGGCGTATCAAGTAGCTGTCCTGATTCGCGGTGCGCATCTTGCCCATGTCGCTTTTTCCGAAAAAGTTCATTTGCACAATCATTCCTCTCGTTCCGGGGTCATACCCCAAGCTCACTTTTATGTGAAACATCTATATACCTTTTATGCTCGCGATTTACACTCATCCGAAAAAGGTATCACCGATTATATTTAATATATACGGTACGCTATACAGTTTAATGTAAGAAGCCCTCAAAGCGTCGTATTATCGCCTGATTTTTCAGCGTCCTCTTTAAGCTTTGCACGGCGAAGCTGACCGCACGAGGCGTTTATGTCGCCGCCAAGCTTTCGTCTGACGGTCGCATTTATGCCAAGGGAATTCAGCGTATCGCAGAATTTCTTAACCGCGTCTCCGCTTGAACGGGAAAATCCGCTCTCTTCCACCTCATTTACGGGAATAAGATTCACGTGTATGGGAAAAGGCTTCGAGTTACGGTACAAACCGTGCTTAAGCGTGCTTGCAAGCCGCCTTGCGTATTCCGCGGAATCGTTTTTGCCCGAAATAAGCGTATATTCAAAGGATATGCGCCGCCCCGTGGCTTCAAAATAACGCCTGCAGGCAGAGAGAAGCTCCTCAATTTTCCATTTGTTGTTCACCGGCATAATTGATGATCTGGTCTCGTCATCCGCCGCGTGAAGGGATATGGAAAGGGTTATCTGTAAATCATGCTTTGCAAGCTCGTCTATCTTATCAACCAGACCGCAGGTGGAAAGTGAAATATGGCGGCTGCCGATATTAAGTCCTGCGGGATCGCCCACAAGAGATAAAAACTTTAGTGTGTTGTCAAGATTGTCAAGCGGCTCACCTATTCCCATCATGACGATGTTTGATATCCGCTCGCCGAGATCACGCTCTGCGGCAATTACCTGACCGATAAGCTCCGCCGGGCGAAGTCTGCGCACGAGACCGCCTATTGTAGAGGCGCAGAATTTGCATCCCATGGGACATCCCACCTCGCAGGAAATGCAGATACTGTTTCCGTGCTTGTAGCGCATAATTACGCTCTCTATAACGTTTCCGTCGTGCAGACCGAAAAGATATTTTACCGTACCGTCAAGCTTTGATACCAGCTTTTGTTCCACAGTGGGAAAATCCACCACCGCCGTTTCCGCAAGCTTCCAACGAAGCTTTTTTGAAATATCCGTCATGCCCTCAAGGGAAACACCGCGGTGCATCCAGGAGAATATCTGCTTTGCGCGGTACTTTGGCTCTCCCAGCGAGGAAATGAATTCCTCGATTTCGGGAATATTCATGGAAAGCAGATCGGCTTTGCCGTTAAGTGTTAGCATAATTTTTCCTTATTTACGTCTTAATTTTGCAATGAAGAAACCGTCGGTTCCGTGTACATTTGGCATCAGTGTAAGCATTCCGCCATTTGACGAAAGCTCACCCACACGGAAGTCCTCAGCCATATATTCGGAAGATTCACTAAGGAATCTTAAAATCACATCTTCATTTTCTTTTTTATTTAAAGTGCAGGTAGAATAACACAGCACTCCGCCGTGTTTAACGTACTCCGACACGTTTTTCAGTATGGAATACTGTATTTCCGGCAGTCTCTCCATCTCATCCTGAGATTTATACCTTATCTCCGGCTTCTTGGCTATAACGCCAAGTCCTGAGCACGGCACATCGCATATGACCGTATCGGCAGAATCAAGAAGTGTGTCGTCTCGTAGAGATCCGTTCTTTTCTTCGGTTTCTATAATATCTATTGAAAGCCGTCCTGCACCTGATTTAACAAGAGACAGCTTATTTTTGTGAAGATCAAAGCTTTTAAGCTTGCCGCGATTTTCCATAAGTATTGCGGCGGAAAAGCTTTTTCCGCCGGGGCAGGCACAAACATCAAGCACCGTAGTACCGGGCTTCGGGTCAGCCGCCGCACCGGCTATCTGGGATGCTTCATCCTGTATATAGACGTATCCCTCTGAAATAAGTTCCGAAATTTCCTTTGGAAGTGACTTTCCGCAAAGTCTTACGCCGTAGGGCGAATACTTTGTAGGTGTTGCAG
This sequence comes from uncultured Clostridia bacterium, assembly GCA_904501985.1. Taxonomy (GTDB): domain Bacteria; phylum Bacillota; class Clostridia; order Oscillospirales; family CAG-272; genus Flemingiibacterium. The sequence continues at coordinate 16,590 of CAJGCT010000016.1, read as the reverse complement.
AAATCCCCTTGTCCGAAAGCTTCGATAAGAGCTCCTCACGGGATATTTTCAGCGTATTTATGCGCAGTGTGACTTCCGGCTGAGCATCAAATGCCGCAAGCACCGGCTCAGGGTCAAAAAAGCTCTCGGAGAGCACATTTATAACGTCAGCACCGCAGGAATAGCGTACCGACAGATAGTTTACAGGGTCATTTTTTGGCGGATACGGAATTTTGTCTTTTCCCATAGTGCGCAGGAAATTCCGAAGCACAGCATTTATAAATGATGCCGCCTTGGGTATTTCCGCCTTGGCAAGATTAACGGTTTCGTTCACCGCCGCACTTTCCGGAATGCGGTCTAGATATATAAGCTGATATAGTCCCATCCGCAGGAGAGTTATCACCTGGCTGTCAAGCTTTTCCACAGGCTTTGCCGAAAGCTTGCCGATAATATAATCAAGAGTGATGCGGCGTTCAATAACACCGTATACAATAGCGGTGTAAAGCCCCTTTTCAGCCCCCTCAAGGGCGAAACGGCGTATTGATGAATCTATTTCAAGATTAGAGTATTTTTTATCGCGCTCACAGAGAATAAGTGAGCGGTATGCCGCAGAGCGTGCGGTAAATTTGTTTTTCGTCATATTATCTTCGTCTGTTGCTGCTTTTTGCAATAAGAAGAATTCGTATAAGGTTTGCAAGGGATACTGCAAGTGCCGCAACGTAGGTAAGTGCCGCGGCAGTAAGCACCTTTCTTGAAGCTCCAAGCTCCTCACTGTCAAGTCCTGCCCCCTCAAGTGCCCTCATAGCGCGTGAGCTTGCATTAAACTCAACGGGAAGCGTTACAAGCTGAAACAGGGTTGACAGTCCGAACGCCGCAACTCCGAGATAGGCAAGGGATTCCATGCCAAGCAGGATTCCCAGAAGCAGAAGCGGCATTGCAAGGTTTGAGCCGATGTTGGTTATTGGAATAATCGCCGAGCGAATCTTCATGGGAGAATATCCCACGGCATACTGAACGGCGTGACCTGCTTCATGTGCCGCAACGCCTACCGCTGCCGACGTTGCCACAGAATGCACGGAATCCGAAAGATAAACGGTGTTATCCTTGGGATTGAAGTGGTCGGTAAGCTCGCCGGCAACCTGCGCTATTCGCACATGGCGAAGTCCGTTTGAATCAAGTATGTGTCTTGCGGCATCAAAGCCCGTCATGCCTCTTTTTGAGGCGATTTTCGAATACTTGGAAAACGTGGTTTTTACATTTGCCTGTGCCCAGAATGCAAGGAGCACCGCAGGCAGTACCAAGATGAGATATGTGGCATCAAGACCTAAAAAATACATATCCTGACCTCTTTTTTGTTATTTTGAATACTTCTTCAGTATATCCCCGGCAGAAATCTTTCTTCCGTTGATGTAATCTGACGCATTCATGCGTCCCTTTCCCTCAGGTAAGAGATTTGTGATATAAACCGAGCCACGGCGGCAGGCAACCTCAATACGGTTTGCCTTTGCGTCGCACAACAGCACCTCACCGGGATTTGCGTGTTCTTTTTTTGTATCAGCCAGCTCCGAGCGCACTATTTTAAGCGCACGGTCGCCTTGCGACACCACGGCAAGGGGAAACGGTGACAGACCGCGTATGCGGTTGTGCACCGAAAGTGCATCGGTATCAAAGTCAAGCAAACAGTCTTCATTCTCTATCTTTGCCGCATATGTGGAATTTGTATCATCCTGCTTTTCGCGGGATGCAGTGCCGGCTTCAAGCTCCTCTATTGTTTTGCAAAGTAACTCTGCGCCTGCATTTGCAAGCTTGTCGTGCACAGTCTCAAAGTTGTCGTCAAGCTCTATTTTAACGGAGACCTTTGATATCATATCTCCCGTATCAATTCCGGGATCAATATGCATTATGGTAATGCCGGTCTCCGCCTCGCCGTCGATAATGGCGCGCTGTATTGGAGCGGCACCACGATATTTCGGGAGAAGCGAGCCGTGTACGCATATGCATCCAACACCGGGATAGTTTATAACATTCTCCGGCAGTATCTTTCCGTATGCCGCAACAACGATAAGCTCAGGAGCAATTTCCTGAAGAAGTGCGGCAAATTCCTCGCCGCGAAGAGTCTTCGGCTGATACACGGGTATTCCGTGCTCCTCGGCGCACACCTTTACAGGCGGCGGAGTGAGGATCATCTTTCTTCCTTTCGGCTTATCAGGCTGGGTAACAGCTCCTATAACATTTGCGCCTGCCTTGATAAGTGCTTCAAGCTGCACCTTTGCGAAATCGGGAGTACCCATAAAAAGTATTTTTGACTTCATGATTATGATTCCACCTCATCGGGGTCAAGCATTCTTACAACGTTATCGGTGAACAGCACACCCTCAAGATGGTCAAGCTCATGGCAGAACGCTCTGCCGGCAAGACCTGAGCCTGTGACGGTATGCTCTTTTCCGTCAAGACCTGTGTAGCGCACAGTAACAGTCATGGGACGGTCGGTTATGCCCCACTGATTCGGAACAGAAAGGCAACCTTCAGCCTCCTGCTGATTTCCCTCACGCTTTATTATAACGGGATTTATCATGATGTAGGGTTTGTTTTCTTCAACCTCTACCACAACCATACGTCTGAGCTTGCCCACCTGTACAGCGGCAAGTCCGCATCCGTTGGCATCTCGCATGGTCTCAACCATATCCGCCGCAAGCGTTTTTATACGCTCATCAATAACCTCAACCGGGCGGCTCTTTTTGCGAAGGATTGGATCGCCGTCTTTCACTATATTGAGTTTTGCCATATAGCACCTCCGTAATACGTCACATTGAAGCAGGACCGATATCAACCGAGACAGACGCCTTAGTGCTTGGCTTCGGGAAATCGGAAAGCAGGGTACATATAAGCTCCCTTACTCTTCTTGTGACCTGACATTTCAAAATTATTCGCATTCTGTATATATTGTTGACCTTATAGACCGGAGCTTCAAACGGACCGAAAATGTACATCGGCACATCTGCAAAGCTGTCCGATATATACCCCCTGAGCTTTGAATCAAGCTTCAGCGTAAGATCAAGCACGCTTTTTTCGTCGTCCCCGTGTATTCCGAGAAGCACAAACTCGCAGAACGGCGGGAATCCAAGCTGACGGCGCAGTTTTACGGCACTGTTGTAAAATCCCTCGTAATCCTGCTTTGCCGCAAGATTTATGGTCTCATGATCGGGATTGTAGGTTTGTATCACTGCCCGTCCCGGCTTGTCTGCACGTCCGGCTCTGCCTATAACCTGCGTAAGAAGCGCAAATGTACGCTCCGTAGCACGGAAATCGTCAAGATACAGCGCACTGTCGGCATTTATTACACCGACCAAGGTTACGTCCGGAAAATTATGTCCCTTTGTGACCATCTGCGTGCCTATAAGTATGTCGGCTTCGTGATTTCTAAACTGTGACAGTATGACCTCGTGGGAAAATTTCGCACCTGCGGCATCGGCGTCAAGCCTTAGTATGCGCGCCTCCGGATAAAGTCCGTGAAGCTCCTCCGCCACAAGCTGAGTGCCAAATCCTTTGCGTGTCATATGCTCTGAGCCACATTTGGGACAGGTTTCAGGCACGGATTCGGTATATCCGCAGTAATGGCATTTAAGATGATCGTGATCAAAGGCACGGTGATATGTGAGAGACACCGTACAGTTGGGACAGGTCACGACCTCGCCGCATTTGAGACAGCTCACAAAGTTATTGTATCCGCGTCTGCCAACAAAAAGTATTGTCTGCTCGCCACGCTTGAGATTCTCGCTAATCTCACCCTGGAGCACCTCGCCTATGGGAGTTATTCTGCCCCCGGCGCAGTCAAGCCGCAGATCCGCTATCTTCACCTCCGGAAGCACAGCCGTGCCGTAACGCTCGTTTAGAGTCACAAGAGTGTATATTCCCTCTTTCGCACGGTAAAAGGATTCAAGAGAGGGGGTCGCTGATGCAAGTAGCATAAGCGCGTTGTTTTTTGCCGCGCGGTAACGTGCTATATCACGGGTGTGATATCTTGGAGTCATATCGGATTTGTAGGTGTGCTCCTGCTCCTCGTCAATTACTATCATTCCAAGATTGTCAAGGGGAGCAAACACCGCAGAGCGCGTTCCGATAACAACATCCACCTCGCCTGCACGTATGCGCTTCCAGGCATCGGCTTTTTCGCCCTCGGACAGCGATGAGTGTATGACCGCCACGCGCTCACCGAAAAATCCGCAGAACAGATCAACCGTCTGACCCGTAAGCGATATTTCGGGTACAAGCACAATAACCGATCTTCCGTCTGCGATAACCTTATCTATAACGGATTTGATAACCCTGGTCTTGCCGCTTCCGGTGACGCCATAAAGAAGTGCCGCGCAGGCTTTTTTTGACAGGGCAAGCCCAGATAAAGTATCGCACGCCGTCGTCTGCTCACCGCTTAAAACATTAGAATCAGACACCTTGCCCCGTCCTGCATATGGGTTTCTTATTCTGGCGCACTCGCGCACCGAAAGGATTCCCTTTGCCACAAGATTTTTTAAGGTGGCAGGTGAAACTTTGGCAAAGTCCGCAAGCTCCGATGCGGAGCGTTCCGTATCTTTTATAAATTCTACCGCTCGCTTTTCAGCAGTACCGAGTCTGATATTCTCAGTATCCGAAATCACACGGTAAAACCGTTCCACGGGATCGCGTTTGGCGCGGAACAGCGTTCCAAGCGTTCCGCCGGGAAGTATGGTCTGCACCGCTTCACCGGTGGAGCAAAATGTACGCTCCCGTAAGAAAGCACACAGTCCAAGCAGCTCCTCCGAGAGTGAAAAGCGGTCGTCTGCCACATCTTTTACAGGCTTCAGTCTGTCATATTCCGAATGTGAAAGTATGTCCTCCACAACGGCGCACCGATGCTTGCCTGCGCGTGAAGCCGTTCCGAACTCCACCGACACAAGCGAGCCTTTATGCACCTTATCTGCAAGATGCTTCGGGATCTCATAGTCATAGCTTCGGTCAGCAAGTGGCGGGAGATCAAGTATCCGTACACGCGCAACAGCAGACAAAGCCTCGCCCTCGCTCATCAGTTCTGCTCGGGAGCAGTCTCCGCGAAGTCGGTTTCGCAGCAAGCCTCCTCATTTGCAGGCTCGCTTATCTTATATTCGCCCTGATAAATGCGGTTGATCGCATTTTTAACAGCCTTTTCATCGCGAATATCACGCTTTATCATGGAAGCAAGGCTCTTATCGGTTTCCTTGTTGGCAATAAGCTTTTCAGCCTGCTCGCGCTGATGAACATATTCGTCGGTTACCAGTCTTGCGCACTTTGCGGTTGCAATGCAAAGCATATAGCGGTTGTATTTGCCGTTCTGGCTCAGTTCTTCTACGGAAGGATAAATCATTTTTAGTACCTCATTTCTTTGTATATGGAATATTTAACGTGATTATTTGTGTATGTAACTATATTATGCGAAAAAATTTTCTGTGTATTCGGACTGACGTGCCACGCGAAGCTTTTCAGCTTCCACAACGCCGATAATATCATGCGCCGCAGTATCCACCATGTTGTCGCCGTTGACCACCACATAGTCATACTCCGAAAGGTGAGAAAGCTCAACCTTAGCCGTATCAAGCCGCTTTCTTATAACCTCCTCCGGCACATTATCGCCTCTGCCGCGAAGTCTTGCTTCAAGGGTAGCGTAATCCGGCGGTGTTATCATAAGGAGCACTGCATCGGGGCATTTTTTCTTTATCTGCATAGCGCCCGCAACTTCGATTTCAAGAATAACACTGCGTCCCTTGGCAAGATTCTCGTTTACCTCTTTTTTGGGAGTGCCGTAATAGTTTCCGCAGTATTCTGCATATTCAAGCATCATATCCGCATCAATACGGCGTCTAAAATCGTCTTTGTCGATGAAATAGTAATTTACACCGTTCTTTTCGCCCTCGCGCGGTGCTCTTGTGGTCGCCGACACCGAGTAAACAAAGCTTCGGTCAAGCTCCATGAGACGTTTTATAACAGTTCCCTTGCCGCTGCCGGAGGGACCGGAAATAACTATAAGTATACCTTTTTTCATATTCCTTGCACGGAATTCCGGTTAGTCCGGATCTTCCGTTTCCTCCTCATCCTCACCCTCGTCACGGTCGGAGAGACGGTTGGAGATCGTCTCCGATTGGAACGCGGATAAAATAACGTGTTCGCTGTCGGTTATGATAGCGGCACGGGTACGCTTACCACAGGTAACGTCAATGGCACGTCCGCTGTCCTTTGCATCCTGTATAAGACGCTTGATAGGCGCGCTGTCGGGGCTTACCACCGCCACAACACGCTCTGCGGCTACCATGTTTCCAAATCCTATGTTTATGAATTTCATACAGCACCTCCGTTACTCTATATTCTGGAGCTGTTCACGGATCTTTTCAAACTCGCTCTTTACTTCAACCACCATAGCGGCAATGTCGGGATTGCTTGCCTTTGAGCCGATAGTGTTGGTCTCGCGGTTCATCTCCTGCATAAGGAAGTCAAGCTTTCTTCCAACAGGCTCGTCGGACGTGAATATCTCACGCATCGCCTTGAAATGGCATCCGAGACGAACAATCTCCTCATCTATTGCCACACGGTCGGCGTATATGGCGCATTCGGTGAGGACCATATTGGGATTAAGCTCAACGGCGTTATCCGCAAGTAAAGTCTTAAGTCTCGTCTCAAACTTTGTCCTGTAGCTTGAAATATCCTCCTCGGAGTGAGTTTTTATCTCTGCCACAATACCCTCTATCTTAACAAGCTTTTCGAAAATATCGTTCTTCAGACGCTCACCCTCTGCCTCGCGGACTTTGAGGAAAGCCGCAATGGCTTCATCAAGCACCGGCTTTATAACAAGCCAATCACGCTCTGCATCCTCTTCGGGCTTTGTGATGTTGAAGATGTCGCGGTTCTGCGCCACGCTCATAACGGAGATATCGTCTGCAAGTCCGAACTCATCCCGAAGCGCCTTAAGTGCATCAATGTAACTTTTTGCAAGGGCACGGTCGATGTCTACGGTCATTCCCACATTTTCGACCACCTCTACGCCTACATACACATCAAGCTTTCCGCGTGAGATGCCGTTTGCCTGCACATATTGGCGTATTCTGTCCTCAAGGAAGCCGTACATCCTTGATATTTTAACCGTACAGTCAAGATATCTGTTGTTGACGCTTTTAAGCTCTACCGTAATATTCTTACCGTCCGGAGTGCCTGTTCTCACAGCTCGTCCAAACGCGGTCATACTGCGTATCATGTTATCATAATTCCTTTCAATATCAGATACACCCAATTTTGGGCATATATATTTATTATACCGCACTTTTTTTAATTTGTCAACCAAAAAAGTGCCGTTTGTGAAACCTTTTTCGCAAAAAACAGCCTCTGTATGCGAGGCGTGAATGCATTTGCGCTGCAAAGTTCAAAAAATTGTGCAACATTGCTGTTGACAAGCCTTTATGTGGGGTGCTATAATTAGCTCATCCGGATGATTAAATCCGGAAATAATATGCGCTGTATCACGCAAAGCGTGAGCGGCAGCAGGAGGAAAATATGAATACTCGCACAAACACTCACCAAAAGGTTCGTAAAATGACCATGTACGCACTGCTTGCAGCCCTTGTCGTGCTGCTTCAGGTATTCTGTACGTTTATCAAAATCGGACCTTTTCCTTTTACCCTCGCACTTACTCCGATTATCGTAGGTGCCGCAATTTACGGTCCCGGATGCGGAGCTTTTCTCGGCTTTGTTTTCAGTGCCGCTGTTTTTATTATGGGCCTTGGTCCGGACGGCGGAACACTCATTCCCATGATACAGTACAACTTTTTTGCCACCGTTGTCCTGTGCTTTCTCAAAGGCACTGCCGCAGGTGCTGTGGCAGGTATCGTTTACAAGCTGCTTGCTAAAAAATCTCCTCTGGCGGCAACCCTTACCGCAAGTGCGCTGACACCTATCGTAAACACCGGAATTTTCGCACTCGGTATGATGTCTATATTCTACGGATTCCTTTCTTCAAGTGCTGAGGCAAATGGCTCTGCTTCCCCTTTGGGATTCCTCTACCTTACTGTAATCGGACTCAATTTTGTAGTTGAATTTATTGTTAATATAGCACTTGGTACGGTCATCACCCGTGTAATCGACTACTTCAACAAGAAGGTCAGATAACGCATATGATCCTTACATACAGCATAGGAAACGATGATATTTCCATCGGCTTTATTGAGGACGGCAGCCTTTGCGGCACGGCATCCGTATCAACCGATACACGCCGCACAGCCGATGAATATGCTTTCATATTCAAGTCTCTCTTTGATTTCCGTGGGATTTCCTCGGAATCAATCGAGGGTGCTATCGGCGCATCCGTAGTCCCACAGCTTACCGAGACTGTCCGCGACGCATTTGAAAAGCTCCTTTCAATTCGTCCCCACATCCTTGGTGCAGGCACGAAAACGGGACTTAACATACTCACCGACGATCCCACTCAGCTTGGAGCTGATCTCGTGGCGTTTGCAGTGGGAGCACTTGCGAAATATACTCCGCCGCTTATTCTTATTGACTTCGGCACAGCCACCACATTTTCGGTGATCGACAAAAACGGTGCTTTTGTGGGATGCGCAATTGCTCCCGGCGTGTCTATGTCGGAAAAGGCTCTTACAAACGGAGCAAGTCTGCTTCCATCATTTGCAAGCGCAATCCCGAAAAAGTGCGTTGGAACAAACACCATGGAAAGTATGCAGAGCGGATGTATTTTCGGAAGTGCCGCAATGATCGACGGTATGATAGGACGAATAGAATCCGAAACAGGCGAATCCGCCCTGACAATTGCATCCGGCAGAACTGCCGACATAATCCTGCCTCTGTGCGAGCGGCATATACACCGTGACGACACACTTCTTTTAACGGGACTCTTTGAAATATACAAAAAGAATCTGAAACGTCACGGCAAACAGTCAGCAAAATAAGCTATTCTCCCCCCGATTTGTGCTCGCAAATCGGGGGATTTTTACTTAGCGTTCAATATTTTCATACTATACACAAATATTACATTGATTTTAGACTCGCCCCATGTTATAATTGTTGTATACTGCAAAAATGACCAAGGAATTTAAAAAATGAAAAAGATTATCACTCTCATACTGCTTATGGCACAAGCTATAGTCCCCTGTGCCGCTGTGTCTGCCCCTGCCAACGCGACACAGGACGTAATAGTTGAGCTTGTACCTAAAAATCACGGAAATGTCGCCGAATATGCAAAAAACTGCGCCGAAATGATAAGCGCAAAGCTTCCGGACTTTAAATATGATTACATATACGACACCCTGCTCTGCGGATTTTCCGGGGAGATACCGGAAAGCGCCCTTTGGCGTATTGAAAGCTTCGATTTTGTTAAAAAAGTGTACCGCAGTGTTGAATATGAGGCACTTGATGCAAAAATCACCGAAAGCGACATGAGTGCCGCCACACTTGTAGGATACTCTGCCGCAGAAGCCGCCGGTCTCGACGGCGACGGCGTAAAAGTAGCTGTACTTGACAGCGGATTCGATGTAACGCACCCTGCATTTTCCATGGACGTTACAAACACCCTTGACCTGTCCGACTTTGCCACGGTAATCGGTCCGGGACGGCTGAATGCCCTGCAAAATTCCACAAGCATCGTGCCGCTCTATTACAATTCCAAGATACCGTTCATGTACGACTATGCCTACAAGGACACGGATGTATACACCGCCACGTCGAATCACGGCACTCATGTGGCAGGCATTATCGGTGCCGGCAAGACAGACATCAGTGCCATGCACGGAATTGCCCCCGGATGCCAGCTTCTTCTTATGAAGATATTCAACGACGAGGGAACAGCGGCTTCGGACAAGGCTCTCATTGCCGCCCTTGAAGATGCACTAAAGCTTGGTGCAGACGTTATAAATTTAAGTATCGGTCACTACTCCGGCTCTGCTTCTCCGTCGGAAATAGTAGGTCTTCCTGCTCTTCTTGACGAAGCCGAAAAGAGGGGCTGTATTATCGTAGCCGCAGTGGGCAACGACAGCACCACTACCGATAGAAGCAGTATCTCTCAAAACGCCGAGATCCGCCTGCCCCTTGCAAGCTATACCGACTACGGAACATTAAGCTCACCTGCTTCCGCAGGCTCTGTAATGTCCACCGCAAGTGTTGATAACAGCGTATACTATTCCATGCATTTTATACACGGACGAAACAAAGAGCTTTATATTGAATACACCGACACAAATATAGTGGGCGGAGTTCTTAATACCCCATTCGGAAAACATTTCGGCGGCAAAACCGTGGAGTACGCGGTCATACCTGGAATTGGCGAAACAGAAGATTACGAGGGCATAGATGTTTCCGGAAAAATAGCACTCGTGTCACGCGGAACGATTCCCTTTGCCGAAAAAGCCGCCGTTGCCGCAAGCCACGGTGCTATTGGAGTTATAGTTTACAACAACACCGACGAAGATTATATCAACATGGAGCTTACGGGCGCGCCCATTCCTGCTGTTGCTATACGCAAAGCCGACGGACAGTCACTCATTGATGAAGCGGTGCATACCGTTACATTCCCGATAAACTATACCACACGCGAGATCGGGGACGCGGCAGGCCGCATATCCGCCTACTCATCATACGGAACAACTCCGTCCCTTACGCTGAAGCCCGACATATCCGCAGTTGGCGGCGGTGTGCTCAGCACTATCGTCGGGGGCGGATACGGTGCAAGCTCCGGAACTTCCATGGCGGCACCTCAGCTTTCCGCCGCCTGTGCTCTGCTCATTGAGCGTGAGCGTGACCGCGGAGCATCGGACAGTGCCGCTATCGCGCTGAAGGTTAAAAACGCGCTCATGAATACCGCTGTACCTGTCATACAGAAAAACGGAACGGAATATTCTCCCCGCGCACAGGGTGCAGGACTTATAAATATTGATGCCGCACTAAGTCAAGAAATCTCGCTCACACTCACAGATACGGGCGTGGCAAAAGCCGAGCTTTATGACAAGCTCACCGATTCGGTTAATTTTAATGTAACGGTGAAAAATCTCACCGACGCGCCCCTTGATGTAAGCCTCGGCGTGTCACTTACAAACGACGGATTTACAAGGCTTTCCTACAACGGCAAATCGGAATATTACAGCACTCTCACCGCAGAAGCGGACAGCGTATCACATATAACATCCGATATGGGCGGAAACCTCAACAAATACGCCAAAGATTACGCTCCACTTTGCTTCACGCTTGAAGGCGGTGCAGAGCAAGTCGTCGGTCTTCGTTTTACCCTTGATAAAGCTTACAGTGACAGGCTTGCAGGCGTGTTCACAAACGGTTATTTCGCCGAAGGGTTTGTCTTCTGCGAAGCAGACGGAACAGAGGTTTCCATGCCCTACATGGGCTATGTGGGCGATTGGGCATCCGCTCCCATTCTTGACGGCGATGCCTACGCCGGCGAGACCGAAATGTTTGACGGCTCGAAATTCTATGTAAAGGTAAACGGCAAATATGTCCCGGCAGGAGCCGATATTTTCTCCGATACCGTTACATACGACCGCACCACTATCGCATTTTCCCCAAACGGTGACGAAAATGCGGACGATATAAGCTTTGGTGCTTCCGCCCTGCGCAACGCAAAAAGCTCCAAAATGACCGTCACGGATAAAGACGGAAATACTGTATTCTCGTCAAGCTTCCCCTATTTCAGCAAAATCAAGGGAATGGATGAGGTTACTGTTTTCAGATTTACGTGGGACGGAAGTGACGGTATGTACAGCCGCTACAAGCTCCCCGACGGCACATACCGCGTGGCACTTGAATATGTACTTGATTACAAAGGCGAACCAAAGCAGACCTACACCTATGATGTAAGAATAGATACAAACGCTCCTACCCTCACATCGGCATCACTTTCGGGGGACAAGCTTTCCATAAGCGCACACGACGAGGTTGGTGTGAGAATTATAAATATCTATGAAAATGACAATAACAACGCATTTTCCGTGCTCGCTCACGGTGAATCGGCAGAATTTGATATTGGCGCATACAGCGGTGACACGCTGTATTATGAAATAATCGACTTCGCCTACAATATCACAGTTGGCAAGCTTGATCTCTCAGAGCTTTCCGCCTGAATTAAGGAGAACACCTATGAAATCACATAAAATCACAGCTCTGGCACTGATATGCACTCTTGCTGTCGGCACATCGCCCGTTTTTGCAAGTGCGCCGGCAGAAAACATCCCCACCGCCCCATATAACGGTGCCGGAATGCGCATTGCGGTGCTTGATAACGGATTTTCGCTGACCCACGAGAGTTTTATTATAACAAACACCGAAAACGCCCTTACAAAAGAGGCAAGCGATGCCCTTCTCGAAAACACATATGCGAAAAAGGGCGAATCGGAGTCAACTTCTTTTTATGTAAGCGAAAAAATTCCCTTTGCCTACGATTACGGAGACGGAGATGCCGATGTGACAAATGAGCGGTACAACGACCACGGGACGGCAATGATATCCGTTGCCGCCGGTAACGCATCGGGGTTAAAAGAAAAAATTCCTGCCGCTGACGGTGTTGCCCCCGAAGCGCAGATACTTGCCATGAAGGTATATTCCGACAGCACGGACAGCGTAAGCGAGCGCGCCATGGTTTGCGCCATAGAGGATGCCGTGACCCTCGGTGCGGATGTAATACTGATAACACTGACAGAACCCTGCGGCGTGGAATTTGACCCTGCCTCCAAGGCTTTTACCGAAGCTATAAAATCAGCCTCGGAAGCAGGAGTTATCGTAGTAGCACCCGCCGGGGATGTAATCGAATACGGCAAAAAGACTGTCTACGAGCTTGAGTATGAAACCGCCGATATTCCAACCGACTTTCCGGACACAGGCACGGTAGCATGGCCCGGTACGATTTCTGATGTTCTCACTGTAGGTTCTTCCGAGAGCAACATTGTGGAATCGGAGTTTTTCACGCTGTCTGACGGGAAATCCATTCCCTACGGTGACTCAAATTATCTCTACAGAACCGCAACAGACGGCAAAACATTTGCTTCGTTTTTTAACGGCAGGACTCTCCAATATGCGATCATCGACGGGTTCGGAACACCCGATGACTTCGCTAAAGCAGGTGACATTACAGGTAAAATTGCGGTAGTGTCCCGTGGCGAGATAAGCTTTAACGAAAAAGCAAAAAATGCCGCCGCTGTGGGAGCTGTAGGCATGATAGTGACTGACAATCAGCCGGATTCCCTCTCTGCCCTCAACACAAAAATGGACATTTCAGAGTCAACCATACCTGCTGTCATAATCTCCGGCGAAAACGGCAGACACTTAAAAAATGCCGAGGATCAGCGTATATCTCTTGATGCAAACAAGCTGTTTTCAACGAAAAAACGCCCTACTCCCTCACCCTCGTCATATTCGGCAGGCGGCACAACGCCTGAGCTTGGTCTGAAGCCTGACCTTACCGCGGTAGGTGAAAATGTGCAGTGCGCCTCCCCCGACGGAAGCTACGCCAGCATAAGCTCCACCACAGCTTCTGCGGCAAGGGTGGCGGGAATGTGTGCGGTTATAAAGCAGAAGCTTCTATGCGAAACGAGGCTTACCGACAGCGCGGATATTGCAAGCACGGTGAAGTCACTCCTTGTTAGTTCAGCCGAGCTTATGGCTCAGTATCCCAAAGATACTGTCTTCTCACCGCGAACACAGGGCGGCGGAAACGCGGATCTGTCATCAGCTCTTTCAGCGGAAGTGCTTCTTACATCAAACGGAACACACAAAGCAGAGCTTGGTGACGGTCACACACGTATGCTCCAATTTAAAGTGACGGCAAAAAATCTTTCAGATACACCGAAGGAGTGCAGGCTTGATGCCATTATCGGCTCTGACGGCTTTAGCGAATACACCTATGCCGAGCTTGATGCGGAAAATCCGCGCGATCCGCTCCATATAAGGCTTGGCAAGAGTCCCACCGATACGCTGGCATTTTCCACCGGTTTTTGTGAGTTTACAGGCGCAAAAGTAATGCTTGGCAGCTCCTCATATGAGCTAAATTCTGCCTCTGCCGATTATTCTCCATATTCTTTCACGCTTCCTGCCGGCGGCAGTGAAACCTTTGAAATCGTGGCAGAGCTTGACGCGGCAACATACCATAAATACAAAAGCGCATGGAAAAACGGATTCTTCATCGAAGGCTTTGTACGCCTTACAAGCGGCGAGGAGATATCAAAGCTTCCCTTTGTGGGATTCTCCGGCAACTTCGCCGCGGCTCCATATGTTGAAGCATCCTTATATGACGGAAAGCCTGCGGTTCTCGACGCAGTTTACGTATACAGAGAAATGAGCAATCGGGATATTTCCCCATCAAACAGGCTTATTCTCGGTGCTGACACCCACGGTGAGCGGAACAGCAAAACGAAATTTGATAAAAACGCCATGGCGTTCTCCCCTGTAATTGACAGAAATAACAGCGAGCTTTGGCTTAACTTCGGTCTTCTTCGCACTGTCAGTGATGTAAGCGTAACTGTCACCGATTCTAATGGTGCTGTTATTGAAGAACGCCATTTCAGCACAGTTCCGCGCACATACGTCAGCCGCTCAACGGGCATGGCGACCTCTGAATCACTGCCGCTTTGGAACGGTCGTGCCGCCGATAATGTGTCCTATATTTATCCTGACGGCGTATATAAAATAACCGTAAGCTACACGAAACCCGTTTCCCTTACAAAGGGCTCATTTTCTTATGACATCCGTCTTGACACCGAGGCACCCAAACTTATATCCGCAGATTTTCTGACTGTTGACGACAAACCGGCACTTTTCATCAAAACCGAAGACAATCATCTTGTTATGCGAGCTTCCGTCGTGGACAGCGATTCCGAAGAGGCATACCCTATTGACAAGGACTTATACGACATATCAGAGCTTATGGGCGAATACCTGTATGTTGACATATTCGACTATGCAGGCAATTCTACGGTAGTACGAATGGAAAATCCTCATTTCGTCCCCGACGAGAGCTGATTTCGTTCCCTTATTACCGACAGAGCTATTGACATTCCCACAGGCAGTGCGATAAGACCAAAAAAGCCGAACAGCTTGCTTCCCACAAACATTGATATAAGCGTCAGGAGCGGAGGGAGTCCCACCTGCGTACCTACAATTTTCGGCTCAATAATGTTTCTGACTACGGTTATTATCGCCCAGAGCACAATGAGTCCTATCCCATAGCGCAGATTGCCCCGTATAAGCTCAATAAGCGCCCACGGTATCATAACCGCTCCCGTGCCAACCACGGGAAGGACGTCGAATAAGGCAATCAGAAATGCATACAGTGCCGCGTTTTCACATCCAAGCAAAATTAGTCCGAAAAACAGCTCCGCAAAGGTTATGAGCATTATGAGCGCATAGGAGCGAATATATTTTATGACCGTGACAAAAAACTTGTCTCTGAGATCCGTCATTATCCCGATTGCCCTCTCCGGCAGTCGGGATTTTATATATCCTACAATCTTTTCATAGTCGATAATAAAGAAAAAGCTTGATATCACCGCAAAAAGAAGCTCTATAATAAACTTCGGAACTGCCGCCGCAAGTCCTGAAAGCGCGGTTATGGCACGAACCGATATATTTGACACGGTTTCTCCGATAGAGCTTTTAAGGGAGTTGAAAAACGACGTTAAGGCATCGGCAAGCTCATTATCCGGCACTCTGTCAAATCTCGCTATCAGGCGGTTAACATATTCAAAGGCTCTGCCAAGAGCGGGTTCTACCGTATCCGCATAAAGTCCCGGGAGCTTTTCCGACACCGCCCCCACCGTTACCGTCATACGTACCACAAGCACAGTTGCAAGCATACCTATCGTAGCATAAAAAAGAAGCAGAATAAGCAGAGCTGTGGGTTTGCGCTTCATATCAAATTTTTGGCAGAAAAAGCGTACCGCCGGATTAAGTACCGCCGCCACGGCAAAGCCTATAATAAAGGGCATTATGACAAATACCGCATACTTAAAAAAAAGAAACACAATAGCGGAAATCGTCAGATAATATACCGCAGAAACAAGAAATTTTTTCTTTTTCTCCATAGCCGCTCCAAGGTTATTTTCGAAAATTATACTCACGGTATATTATTACATAAAGCCGCCTCAGTATTCCGACTAAAGCGTAAATTTTCGGTTTTTACGCAAAAAAAGAGACCGTCTGCCAAGCTATAAGGCCTGCAGGCGGTCTTTTCTATTATTCAAGCTCAAATGCGCCGGTGTAGAGACGGTAATATGTGCCCTTCTCTTCGATGAGCTTTTCGTGACTTCCGCGTTCAATTATGCGTCCGTGGTCAAGAACCATTATAACATCGGAATTCATAACGGTGGAAAGTCTGTGAGCGATAACAAATACCGTTCTGCCCTCCATAAGCTTATCCAGTCCGCGCTGTACTATAGCCTCGGTGCGTGTATCTATACTTGACGTCGCTTCATCAAGTATCATTACAGGCGGGTCTGCCACAGCCGCACGGGCAATGGCGATAAGCTGACGCTGTCCCTGTGAGAGATTTGCACCGTTGTTTGTAAGCTCGGTGTTGTATCCGCCGGGCAGACGGGTGATAAAATCATC
>CAJGCT010000015.1 GCA_904501985.1 uncultured Clostridia bacterium | reverse complement strand
GCTTTAATACCCTTCGTAAGCATATTAAGATAGAACCTGAAATATTCTATTATTACTGTGACAAGTACGGAATGATAGTTTTTCAGGATATGGTAAACAGCGGAAAATACAGCTTTCTCATTGACACCGCGCTTCCAACAGTAGGGCCGCGCCGCGGTATAACACACCGTGCCACAAAACGGCGGCGAGAGATATTTGAGCGGCACTGCGAGGAGACCATGGAGCATTTGTATAACCACCCCTCGGTATGCTATTATACGCTGTTTAATGAGGGATGGGGACAGTATGATGCAGACAAACTGTACGGCAAATTTAAAAAGCTTGATCCTACACGAATCATCGACAGCACATCGGGGTGGTTTAATGAAAATCAAAGTGATGTTCAAAGTGAGCATATTTACTTTAAGAAAGCGGATTTCGAAATAGGCACTCGTCCGGCGGTGCTGTCTGAGTTTGGCGGTTATTCCTGCAAGATAGAGGGTCATATTTTCAATCTGCATAAGGCATACGGCTACAAGACGATGAACAGTAGGGATGAACTGTCGGAGTCACTTGAATCTTTGTATACAAACGAAGTTATACCGCTTATCAGACAGGGGCTTTGCGGTGCTGTTCTCACACAGCTAAGCGATGTGGAGGACGAAATCAACGGACTTGTAACCTACGACCGCCGTGTGATTAAGCCATGCCGCGATACTATGCTTCGCATCCGCGATAAGATAGACAGAGCAGTATTTGACAGAAAATAAAGAACAGGCTGAAGCAATCGCTTCAGCCTGCTTTTCGCTTGACTACTGTTTTGCCGCAAATTGGCTGTTGTAAAGCTCAAAGTAAGCACCCTCACGTGAAAGCAGCTCATCGTGAGTTCCTTGCTCGATTACGTTTCCGTCACGCATGACAAGAATAATGTCCGACTCGCGGATGGTGGAAAGCCTGTGTGCAACAATAAAGGATGTGCGTCCTCTCATCATCTCGGCAAAGGCTTTCTGTATGCGTATCTCGGTCATGGTGTCAATAGAGCTTGTAGCTTCGTCAAGTATCAGCATGGGCGGCATTGAAAGCATCACTCGCGCGATACAAAGAAGCTGTTTTTGTCCCTCGGATATATTTCCTCCACCCTCGGTGATAACGGTGTCGTAGCCCTTTGGCAGGCGGCGAATAAAGCTGTGGATGTGAGCACGCTTGGCGGCGGCTGTTATTTCTTCAATCGTAGCCCCTGGCTTTGCGTAGGCGATATTGTCGCGTATTGTGCCGCAGAACAGCCATGTTTCCTGAAGCACCATTCCGTAGAGGGAGCGAAGACTTGAACGCTTCATTGATCTTATATCATGCCTCTCAACGCGGATCTCTCCGCTTGTTACATCGTAGAAGCGCATGAGGAGATTTATAAGCGTGGTTTTGCCACATCCGGTAGGACCAACAATGGCAACTCGCTTTCCGGGGGCAACGTCAAGGTTGAAATCCTGTATAAGCGGACGCTCGGGAACATAGGAAAAGTCCACATTCTCAAGTGTTACGCTTCCTTTGCATTCATCCTGTGGAATTTCGTATTCTCCATCAGGGGTTTCATCCTCTTCGTCAATTACTGCGAACACACGCGCCGCAGAGGCAAGTGCGCTCTGAAGCTGGGTTATTACACCGGTTATTTCGTTAAAGGGCTTGGTGTACTGTGTGGCGTAGGTGAGAAAGCTTGATATTGCGCCAACGGATATTGTGCCTGCGGTGACGGATACAAAGCATCCCATAACTGCGGCGATGGCATATACCATGGCGTTTACAAATCTTGTTGAGGGATTTGTGAGGGAGGAGAACCACTGAGCGCGCACGCCTGCCTTTCTGAGTCTTGAATTTATCTCGCCGTAATGTGCCGAGGCACGTTCCTCGTATGCAAAGGCAGTGACAATATTTCCGTTTCCTATAAGCTCCTCAGCGTAGCCTGAAAGCTCGCCCTGTATGCGGCTTTGCTCGGTGAATGCGGAGTGGGTGAATTTTGCAATGAACCATGCCACAAAAAGTGACATTGGTGTGAGCACCACAACTACAATTGCAACTGTTACGTTGATTGAAAACATGAATGCAATCGTTCCGAGAATCGTAAGCACGCCCACCAAAAACTGTGCAAGTCCCTGGAGAAGTCCGTCCGATACGGAGTCGATGTCGTTTACGACGCGGGAAATAAGGTCGCCGTGGGAGTTTGTATCAATATAGCGCAGGGGGATTCGGTGGAGCTTGTCAAATACCTCGGCGCGAAGGTCCCTGACAACCTTATAGCTTATTATGCTTGTGCAAATGTTCATGAGCCATTGGGAAGCCGCGGATATAAGCACGGAAACGGTCAAAACCGTAAGAATAGTATAAAGAGCAGGGAAGTCAACATTATTTCTGCCTGCAAGCTTGTCGATGGCATTTCCCGTAAGGATAGGCGCTAAAAGTGTGAGTGCAACGCTGACAATCGCTGTAAGAAGTGCCACTATAACAAGACCAAGATGGGGCTTTACATAGGAAAAGAGGCGGCGGAGAGTAGTTTTGTTTTTCATCATATCTCCTCCTCTCTGAGCTGTGAGCGGCATATTTCAAGATATACGTCACAGTCCTGCTTCAGCGTGTCATGTGTGCCGACGCCAACGAGCTTTCCGTCGTCGATTACAATAATCTTATCGGCGTGACGGATTGATGTAATACGCTGGGAGATGATAAGCTGTGTCATAGCGGTTTCGCGCGAGAGCTTGGCAAGGGATGCACGGAGCTTTGCTTCCGTGGCAAAGTCCAACGCCGAGGCACTGTCGTCAAGGATGAGCAGTTCCGGCTTTGAAGCAAGCGCACGCGCAATGGTAAGTCGCTGTTTCTGACCGCCGGAAAGATTTTTCGCTCCTTGGGTCACATTAGAATAAAGTCCGTCCGGCTTCGCTCTTACAAACTCTGCCGCCTGAGAGGTCTCGCAGGCCTGCCAAAGCTCGTCGTCTGTGGCATCCGGCGCACCGAAACGAAGATTGTCTGCAATAGTGCCGCCGATTAGCATGGCTTTTTGCGGAACAAGACCGATGCGGTCACGAAGCTCTCTTTGCGGTATTGTACGAATGTCCGCACCGTCAAAGTATACAGCTCCGCCGCTCACATCAAAGAAGCGCGGAATAAGGCTGACAATAGTTGATTTGCCGGATCCAGTGGCACCGATAATGCCCACAGTTTCTCCCTCATTTATTTCAAAGGAGATATCCTCAAGTACATTTTCCTCGGAATCGGGATAGTGGAAGGATACCCCCTCGAATTTAAGCTTGGTTTTGGATGGAAGCTTGGGATATGCCGCACAAACGGCGTCCTCAATTCCGGATTCGCAGTCCAGCACCTCATTTATGCGCACTGCGGAAGCGGCGGATTTAGTGAAGATAACAAAGAGATTTGCCACTACAATGAGCGCCTGAAGCGTTTGATTCATGTAATTTACAAGGGCGATAACGTCACCCTGCGTAAGTGATCCGCTGTTGACGGGATTTCCCGAAAGAAGAATAATAGCGGCAATAGCCAGGTTGACTATAACGAGAGTGAGAGGGTTTAAAAGTGCCGACAGTCTTGATACTCTTATAGAAGATGCTGTGTGATCGTCAATTGCTTCATGGAAACGCTCATGCTCACGCTCGTTTCCGGAAAATGCGCGTATTACGCGTGCGCCCGAAAGATTTTCACGGGTAATAAGCGCGATTCGGTCAAGCTTTTTTTGAATACTTTTGAAATGCGGCACGGATTTTGACATAATAAGAAAGATAACAAGGAAGATGAGAACCGTTGCCACGAGGAAAATAATGGATATGTACAGATTTATGCTCATAGCCATTATAACTGCGCCTATAGCAAGAAAAGGTGCGCGGATAACAAGGCGTATAAGCATTGCCACCGCGGTCTGGAGCTGATTTATGTCACTTGTAATGCGTGTTATCAGCGACGGCGTTCCGATTTCGTCCCGTTTGTCGTGCGAGAGGTAAGCTATCTTTTTAAATACATCGTCACGCATAAGCGTACCAACTCCCTGGGAAGCGATAGCCGCAGAACGCTGACATACAAGGGTAGAGCAGAGTCCCACGATGCCCAGCAGCACAAGTATTCCGCCCATCCTTAAAACATAGGCGGTATCTTTAGTGCCGATGCCAACGTCAATCATATTTTTGATAACAAGAGGCACTATAAGCTCAAAAATAGCCTCAATGAGCTTGAATATAGGGCCGATTATTACGTAAAATCGGAATTTTTTAAGATACCGTGCGAGTTTAAGCAAGATTATACCTCCAAAGATTCAATGCGGTAAATAAGGTCGGCTATAGCACCGTCATCACAGTGACAGAGATGAATTTTTGCCGCTTTTTTCACTGTGTCCATTGCATTTTCGGGACAGCAGGCAACATCGGCGTTCTGAAGCATATCGAGGTCGTTTTCGTAGTCGCCCACAGCGTATATTTTCAAATTTTCGTTAGCTTTGCCGTCGCAAGTAAGCTTTTTGCGCAGACGGTCAAGTGCCTGCCCCTTTGTGGCGGCTTTATCCTGAAATTCAAACATTTCGGGGCAGGCAAACATAAAGGAAAAATCGTCCTTGTAACGTTTTTCGATAACTTGACGAATATTATTTAACGTTTCACATGAGCGGTCATCAAAAGAAACGCGTGTCCATCCTTTAAAAGAATCCTCATCAAAGGTGTCGCCTATAGCAATTTCCTCGCCGAGAAGTGAGGCACGTATACGGTAGATATCAAAATTGTCTTTGACAAATCTTATTACGCCAGCCGCTTTTTGGTGGTCTACTTCTATTTCGAAAAAACGGGTATCACTTGCAAAATCATAGCAAAATCCGCCGTTGCAGAGGATTGCAGGGACGTTTGTAAGCTCTCTGAATGCTTCCATACGGTCTTTCAGCGAGGAGGGAACACGTCCGGAAGCAACGGTGAAAAGTCCGCCGTTTTTCTTGAAATATTCCACTGCTTCTATGTTCTTATTGTGGAAGTTATGTTCACTGTCGTAGAATGTACCGTCGAGGTCGGTAACGATCATTATATTAGAAAATTTCACATTGAAGCCTTTCTCAGTCTTGCAAGTATTTCGTTAAAATAATCGGGCAGCTCACAGTCAAAGGCAAGATGACTGCCGCTTATGGGATGCACAAAGCCGATGTGGGATGCGGTGAGGCACTGACCGGAAAGAAGCTCGCCGAGGCTGTGCTCGAATTTGGTATTTCCGCCGCCGTAGAGTGTGTCCCCAAGCAGAGGATGACCGAGGGATTTCATATGCACACGTATCTGATGTGTACGTCCTGTTTCAAGGATGCATCTGACAAATGTATAGCTATGACCCATGGCGGAGAACCGTTCAAGCACCTGAAAATGGGTGCGGGCGTTTCTCCCGTCCGCGCAGACCGCCATGCGCTTTCTGTCACGGGGATCGCGCCCGATGGGCTTATCCACCGTTCCGCTGTCCTCTTTAATGTTTCCAAGCACCACGGCGCGGTATTCACGCTCAAAGCTATGGGATTTTATCTGCTCGGCAAGCTTTAAGTGAGATGCATCGTTTTTTGCCACAATAAGCAGTCCCGATGTGTCCTTATCTATACGGTGGACGATGCCGGGACGTATCACGCCCCCGATGCCCGAAAGCGAGTCGGCGCAGTGATAGAGCAGGGCGTTTACCAGCGTTCCGTCGGGATTGCCGGGTGCCGGGTGCACCACCATGCCGCGCGGTTTATTTACCACCAGCAAATCGCTGTCCTCGTAGACTATGTCAAGTGGGATATTCTGCGGTACGGCGTCGCCTGACACCGGTTCGGGAAGCTCGGTTTCAATCTCGTCGCCAAGTCTTAGTTTATAGTTCTTCGCCGGAAATTTTCCGTTGACGGTCACATTATCGTCAGCTATCAGCTTTTGTGCCGCTGACCTTGTAATGCCCTCGGACTCGCTTATATAAACGTCAAGGCGTTTGCCCACGTCATTTTCGGTTATTATATTCATGTTACTTCCTTTGAGTGAGTAATAGGTAGAGCATATGGGAGTTGCGCGCTGTTCTTGAGCACATCGCTCTGCGATGTGCATAAAAAGCTGTGCAAAAAACTTTATATAGGGAAATATATATCAACAGAGTGCTTGTGTTATGCTTCGAAACCGCTAAGGCGCGCCGCCTGCATGGCCCCGCACCATTCCGGCGGCTAGGGTTGCGGTAATTGTTTGTGTGGGGCGCAGCCGTGATGCGGCACGCATTGCGATAAATCCGTAGGGGGCGACGTCCTCGACGCCCCGTTTTGCTTGCCAACATCCGTTTCGATTATTATATTATGCTTATTTTTTAATTTTTTCCTTAATGAATGCTTCAAATTCTTCGGAATTACCAATCTCGAAGCTGTTTTTTTCAACCATAAGATACAATGACTGCGGCAATATCAAAAGATGAAGATGACGTGTCTGTTTGTATTTCTTGAACTTATCATAGCTGAATGCAACTTCATGATCCACAGTTGGATTATACGTTACAACCTTATCATCGTAAAATTTCAATTCAGTAGCAGTAAGCTGTTTTCCATCGGTCAGTATTATATTTCTCTTGTACTGCTGCCTTGCACCGAGTATTGGACGAAGAAATGCCAACATCAGTAACAGTATTCCCGATAAAAGAAGTAAAATAGCAGAATCGAGCTTCTTTGCAGAAAACAGCATAATAGCTGTGAGTATCGAAAATAACGCAACGGATGTATATAAAATCATACGCAGTTTTCCAAAGGCGGCAAACTGCATTTCGCGTAAGGCTTGCTCTGTTTGAGTGGTCCTGCTTACAAATTTAGGCTCCATAATTACCTCCTTTAACAAATAGCTCCCGACCAAAAGGTCGGGAGCCGGAAATCAACTGTTGATCGCAGACTCTCCGTCCGCTTTTTTTTGTTTTGATGCTTTTATGTCATCGAGGATGATGTAGAGTATCACAAGACCGCATCCGACGCATACAAAGATGTCAGCCATGTTGAATATCCATTTCCAAAAGGGAATGAATCTAACGTCAACAAAGTCGATAACATAGCCGAGATATACGCGGTCTATCATGTTTCCGATACCGCCGCCGACAATAAACGAAAGCGCGGTGTACAGAAGCGGATTATAGTACTTTTTGTACTGCGAAAACATAATAATACTTATGCCGATAACGGTTAGGGCGGAGATTATCATGAACACCCAGCGGTTGTTTTGAAGCATACCCATCGCCGCACCCTTGTTGTGAATGTAGGTGAGGTTAAGGATGCCCTCAAGCACCGGAATGCTCTCATGAAGTCTCATATTTGCCGCTACCAGATATTTCGTGATCTGATCAAGTGAAACTACCCCAAGTATGGGCAGAAGCCACAGAAATCTCATTAGCCGATAACCGCTTTGCAGCGTGCGCAGAGGCAAGAATCGCCGTCGCTTGTTACATCGGTGGAGTATTTCCAGCATCTGTCGCACTTTTCACCGTCAGCCGCTTCAACCTTAACGCCGATTCCGCTTGCGGTCTCGGTGAACGCATCTGCGGGAGCCGCTTCATTTATAAGCTTAACGCCGCTTACGATAAAGATGTCGGAAAGCTCGGACGCATAGCTGTTAAGAGTGCCGTATGCTTCAGCATCGGATGCCCAAATGGTGAGCTTCGCATCAAGGGATTTACCGATAAGCTTTTCGGCGCGAGCAAGCTCAAGTGCCTTCATAACATCGTCGCGAAGCGTGAAGAGCTTGTCGTATCCGTTTGCAATTTCGCCAAAATCAAGAGCGGAATCGTACTTCGGAATATCATTGAGGAATACGCTGAGCTTGTTGTCTGAAGCAATGTGCTTCATGGATGCCCAGATCTCCTCTGCTGTGTAGGAAAGAATCGGTGCGGTGAGTCTTGTGAGCGCAGAGAGAATGAGGTACATCGCAGTCTGAGCCGCACGGCGTGTCTTGGAGTCAGCCGCTTCAACGTAGAGTCTGTCCTTGGTTATGTCGATGTACAGCTTCGACATATCAACGGTGCAGAAGTTGGAAAGTGCATGAACAACGATGTGGAAATCGTAATTTTCGTATGCTTCGGTAGCTTCCTTAACAAGCTTGTTAAGACGGGAGAGTGCCCACTTGTCGATAGGCTCAAGCTCGGATACGGGAAGCATATCGCGATCGGGATCGAAGTCCTCACCGATATTTCCAAGGTTTGCAAGAATGATTCTCGCGGTGTTGCGGAACTTTCTGTAGGTCTCGGAGAACTGCTTGAAGAGGTTGTCGGAGCAGCGCACGTCAACGGTGTAATCGCTGGAAGCAACCCACAGACGGAGCAGATCCGCGCCATACTTCTTGATAACATCCTCGGGATATACGGAGTTGCCGAGGGATTTGTGCATTGCCTTGCCCTCGCCGTCAACTACCCAGCCGTGAGTGAGAACAGCCTTGTAAGGTGCACCCTCGCCCTTCGCACCAACAGCGGTGAGCAGGGAAGACTGGAACCATCCGCGGTACTGGTCAGCACCCTCAAGATAGAGGTCAGCGGGCCATCTCATGCCGCTCCACTTGGAAAGCTCGCCATCCTCAAGAACAGCGAAATGAGTGGAGCCGGAGTCAAACCAGCAGTCGAGAGTGTCGGTCTCCTTGGTAAATCCGTGGTCGCATCCGCAGTGAGGACACTTTGTTCCTGCCGGAATAAGATCTTCGGCGGATTTGTCAAACCATGCGTTTGAACCGCTCTTTGCAAACTCGGCGGAAACAGAAGCGATAGTTTCCTCGGTGCAAACGGGCTTCTTGCACTCGGGGCAGTAGAATACGGGAATGGGCAGACCCCAACGGCGCTGACGGGAGATACACCAATCGGCGCGCTCGTTAATCATGGAGATCATGCGCTCGCCGCCCCATGCAGGCATCCAATTTATACCCTCGCAAGCCTTTACGGCATCTGCGCGGAACGCATCAACAGAGCAGAACCACTGAGGAGTTGCACGGAAGATGATAGGATTCTTACATCTCCAGCAGTGAGGATAGCTGTGAGATACCTTTTCGGAAGCGAACAGTGCTCCGGATTCCTTCATGTCTGCGAGAATTGCTTCGTTGGACTCCTCGTAGTACATACCTGCAAACTTTCCTGCATCCTCGGTCTGATAACCGCGGTCATCAACAGGAACGATAATATCCATCTTGTAACGCATACAGGTCACATAGTCGTCTGCACCGAAGCCGGGCGCGGTGTGTACGCATCCTGTACCGCTTTCCATGGTTACATATTCAGCAAGGACCAGCTGGCTCTCACGGTCAAGGAACGGATGCTGTGCTTTCATGTATTCGAAATCAGCACCCACAAATTCAGCTACGCGCTGGTAGTCCTCAATGCCTGCCGCCTTCATGGTCTTGTCAGCCAGAGCATCAGCAACGATGTATGTCTCGCCGTTAGCCTTAACTGCAACATACTTGTCGCGAGGATGTACGGCAATGGCAAGGTTTCCGGGGAGAGTCCATGTGGTGGTTGTCCAGATAACGAAATAGGTATTTGCAAGGTCAAGAGCGGAAAGCTTTCCGAGATCGTCCTTTACCTTGAATTTAACGTAAATAGATGTGCAGTCGATATCCTTGTATTCGATTTCCGCCTCAGCAAGAGCGGTCTCATCGTGAGGACACCAATAAACAGGCTTCAGACCCTTGTAGATGTAGCCTTTCTTGTACATCTCGCCAAAGACCTTAACCTCGCGTGCCTCAAACTTGGGGTCCATGGTGAGGTAAGGATTGTCCCAATCGCCGAGAACGCCGAGACGCTTGAAGGATGTCATCTGAATGTTAACGAAATCCTGTGCAAAGTCGTGGCAGGCGGTTCTGAACTCGGAAACGGACATATTCTTGTGGTCAAGCTTGTTTTTCTTGATAATAGCGGATTCGATAGGCATACCGTGGTTGTCCCAGCCGGGAACAAAGGGCACTTTGTATCCGCTCATGGATTTGTACTTGTTTATGAAGTCCTTAAGAACCTTATTCATGGAAGTACCCATGTGGATATTGCCGTTACTGAAGGGAGGACCGTCGTGGAGAATGAACAGAGGCTTGCCCTCGTTCTTTTCGAGCATTTTTTCATAGATTTTTTCATCAGCCCAAACGCTTCCGATCTCAGGCTCACGCTGGGGAAGGTTTGCACGCATTGAAAAGTCGGTGTTTGGCAGATTTAATGTTTTTGAATAGTCCTGTGGCATAGGTGTTGCTCCTTGTATTAAAATTGTTGATTATTTTCTCTTTTTCTTTTTGTTATCGTCGAACAGCATATCAAAGTCGGCATCTTTTTTGTCGTCAGACCTGCCGGTGACGGATTTTACAAAATCAAGATAACTTGCATCGTCGCCGATATCGCTGTCAGGGGTGTTTATGACCTCGTCGCCCGAATCCTTGTAAATGCGGTTAAGCTCCTTTACGGAATCCTTAAGTCCGCGTCTTTGGGTGGGAACCAGCGGCTCACGGTCTACAACGAGAGCATCATCGTCGCCGTTTGCCGTGTCGGCATCATCATATGTTTCATTGCCGGCGGTGTCGTACTTTTCGGTGTCCGGAATGTCCTCGTCAGATTCGTCCTCGGTATTGTACATACTTGAAATGTCGGATTTAATGGATTCCACAGCCTTGCGGTGAAGCTCGCTTGTATCGGGAATTGAAGATTCGTCCATTCCCTCGGTAAGCTTTTCGATAAAGGTGATGTGCTCGCTGTAGCGTGCAAAAAGCTCACTTTTAAGGGCAAACGCATCGCGCTGAAGCTCGGCGAGTATATCTCTGCCTTCTTCGATCTTAGCGTTGAAGTCAGAGAGGATAGTGTTGCAGGAGGCTTTTGCGCTTTTTACGATGTTCTCTGCACGATCCTCTGCATCCGCCTTAATTTTGTTTGCGGCATGCTTTGCATCAATAAGAGTGCTTCTGATGGAGTCCTCATCGTTTTTTAACTCGTCAAGGCGAGTGAGTGCTGTCTTTAATTTTCTCTCAAGCTCATCGTTGTCACGGTAAAGCTCGGTATATTTGTCAATCAGAAAATCAATGTATTCATCAACCTCAACAGGATTGTATCCGCGCATTGCTTTGGTGAATCCCTTGTTTTTCAGTTCATGCGGTGGAAGCATTTTTCAACATCCTTTCAGTTGTTTTTATGTGTAGCGGCGCGCGGCGAGCCTTATGCGTCCCTTGGAGGTGAGTTCATCAAGGCTGTCGATAATGAATTTTCCGCCTTTGCAACCGCTTGTTTTTCTGCATGAAATTACGTCGCCGTCCGAAACGGCGGCATCTGCCGCGGCGGCAGTAAAATAATTGTGCTCGCACAGCCCTTGGCGAATGACCGTTTTTGCGGTTTCGCGGGAACAGCAGGCAAGCTCCGATAGCACCGCATCGAGTCTTGGGGATGCTACAGTGCCGCGGACAGCTTCAAAATCGGGCGCACGGTCAAAATCCTCGGGGAGAGCGATATCGCATACCTTCACCTTGTCGCGTCCGATGTATACAAGCTCGTTTTTAATAAAATCTGCTATAGTCTCACACACAAATATAATTGCTCCGTCATCGTCTGTGATAATGTCGCCCATGACCGAGCGGTCTATTCCAAGACCTGTAAGTGCGCCGAGAAAATCTCTGTGAGTCAGATTTACATATCCGCCGGATCTGATCCTGAGCGGAATTATGGCGTGAGGAAACTCTGCGCGAAAAGCAGAGATTTCGCCGTCGCCGTCAGTAAGAGTATAACGGCAGTAAGCGGGAAGGGTGCACAGCATTCTGCGCTGTGCACTTGGGTATCCCCCGAAGAAAAAGCAAAGAGGATCGGATTCGTCTGTCAAAAACATGGCAGAGAGCCGATTCCTGATTATATACTGCTCTCGCGGACTTAAAAACTGAGTGACAGAGGGGACTCCGTTTTCGGCACGCGAAAAAAGCTCCTCACAGCGTTTTAAAAGCCGCATCTCATCGTCGGTGAGACGGGACAGAATGTTCATATCCATCAGATCACCGAGGGAAGCAGCATCTGCACGAAGCCAATAAGAATCATTGCAGCAAAAAAAGGAATATCAATAGGTACGGAGCTGATAAAATCAAAGCGTTCAAGCAGAAGTCTTACAGGGTAGACCACGGGCTCTGTCATCGCATACACAAAATTTGCGAACCCCATCTCATCGTCTATGGGAAGCCATGAAAGTATGGCTCTCACAAGCATGAGGAGTTGGAGAATTGATAAAAATACGCTGACAAGCGTGGTTATAACATAAATGATAGCTAACACAACAAAATTATCTCCGAATGCGAAGAAAAAGCCGACGACGGGGAGGGACTCCGCCGTCGGCTTTTTTAGTTAAATTTCGTTTTCGTAGTAATCAGAGCTTTCTTCCTTCTGACGCTTCTCGCGCAGAGGACCGTCCGATACGTCAACATTGCAGGGGGTAATAACGTAAGTATTGTTTGCAACACGCTTTAAGTTGCCGTTGATAGAGTATGCAACACCGGAAAGGAAGTCGAGAAGGCGGCGTGCAGTCTCTTTGTTTGTATCCTCAAGGTTCAATACAACGGTGCGGCGGTTAAGCAGATGATTTGCAATCTGAGGAACGTTGTCGAAGCGCTCCGGTTTAACTACCTTAAGCTCAAGAGAAGAGCCGCTTACCTGCATACCATCATCCTGTGCAGGTGCATACTGATCCTGAGTGTTGTATTGTGCCTGCTGATACATCTGAGTGTCGTTGAAGTCGTTCTGAATCTGCTGAGTGTAAAGGTCCTGATCGTCGTAGCCGGGGTCGCTTTCGGGGTTGATGCCGCTCTTAATTTTGTCAAAAAGTCCCATTATATTGTACCTCCAATAAATTTACATATTTTAATTTTTCATTGTTTTGGGTTTTCGGGGTATGTGCGTGCGCCGAATAGGGTAGAGCCGAGTCTTACCTCGGTGGAGCCGGCGCGTATTGCTTCGGGATAACTCCCGCTCATGCCCATTGAAAGCACGTTGAAAGAATCCCTTGTTATATTGTGAAGTTTTTTTTCGAGAATACCTTCGAAAAGCTCGCGGGTCTCGTTAAAAAACATCAAATATTCGTCTTTTGTTTCGCATCTTGGTGCGATGGTCATAAGACCTCGCAGACGGAGATTTGAAAAATCTCCCAGTGCCTCGCAAAACGCTTCGAGTTCGTCCGGATCAATGCCGCCCTTTTGTTCCTCGCGCCCTATGTTGACTTCAATGAGTATGTCCATTGTAAGCGAGTGCTTTTTGGCTTGGCGGTCGATCTCGGCGGCAAGCTTCAGACTGTCTACAGATTCTATCATGTCAACCTTGTCGATTATATACTTGACCTTGTTTGTCTGAAGTGAGCCGATAAGATGTATTTCCAGCTTGCCGGATTTCGGCTTGTGCAGGCTGTCGTATTTTGAAAGCAGCTCCTGCACCCGATTTTCGCCTATGGCGTCAATAGAAAGCTCGTCTACTGCGTAGTTTATTACCTCAACCGGGACGGTTTTGGTAACAGCAAGAAGCTTTATGTCCCTGCCGCCCGAAAGAGCTTTGATTTCCTGTCTGGCTTTATGGAGCCGTTCGGCAATAAGGGCGTGATCGAAGCGATCACTGCTCTTTGATGTGTCCATGTTTTTCTCCCTCGGACTATGATATCATTTTACCGATAGTAAGATCTTTGCCTGCGGTTATTATGAGATCATAGAGCCCTAACTTGGTGTAATATTCGGGATCGTTTTCCGGATCTTGTGGGCTTACAATGTAGTATCCGTCGGATTCCAGCAGAACATCAATGTATTTGAAGTTCACTGTGTTTCCAACGAGAATGTATACGCCCATCTTTCCGTCAAGCAGACGCACTGCTGATATCGGAACCTTATATCCGGTGAACGAGCTTCTGACTATCTCTACAGGCTGCATACGACGGAAGCTGAAGTCCTCCGGAACATTGCTGCATGAAAAGAGCAGAAGTATTCGGGTTTCGCCGTCGGGAGCAACGATTCGGTCAAGCTTCATTGTCAGCTTCGTGTCGTTGTTGTACGGGAATCCCACACTGTAGGAGTAACCCTCATTGTAATAGCGAAGCTCATCGCGTGTAGTTTCAATGGCAATGTACCATGTGAAGTCGGTGGTTATTTTTCCGATAACGGTGGAAGGATATGTGACAGGCTCGGAATTTATCATTTTATCAAAATCCGAGAGCGTCATGCTTTCAGCCGCCACGGAGGTGAAGATCGACTCATAACCGTCAAGGGAGGAGTAGAAGAAGCCTGCGTGCGGCGTCGTTACCGTTTCGCTGACACTGTCAAGTGATGCGGTGAGTATATCCCGCTCGGCTTTCAGATTTTCGATTACAGAATCAAAGCTGTCCACTCTGCCTGTTATCACCTGACGCTTGTTGAGCAACGTGAGAAGCTCATCGCGACGCTTTGGAAGATTGCCGTATACTCCCTCTTCCGCATTTTTTCGGATGGTCATATAGTATTCATCTATGCGGTTGTCAAGAGTGGATGTATCTGATGCGGCAAGACCGCGTATGTCGTTGCTTTCGGAAAGAAGCTCTATTTTTTCGTCGAGCTTTATTATTTCATTGCGCGTATCGCTGCTATGAGTGACCGTGCCGCCGTAGATGGAGGCAACCTCTGTTCCGACACGCACCTTTGTGCCGTCGGGGTAATAGTATCCGATGCCGCCTGTAACAGTTGAGCTGATTGGAAATTCGCTTCTCAGTATGTAGGCGTCGAATTCCATTACGTCACTTTCTGTGACCTGAAGCGCATACTCTGTGGAAAGCTCTGTGCCGAAGCTGTTTGCAAAGTGATAACCAAGATAGACCACAGCTATAACGGAGAGTATTATTGATACCGAATATCCTATAAATCCGAGGGCAGGGTCTCTTTGTTTCTTTTCTTTGTTTTTTTGCATCCTTTACCTCAAAGATATTGGTGAGTATGGTTTGTATATTACATCACAGTATATTATATCACATAATTTGCGTTAAGTTAATAGCTTTTTCGCAATGTTTACAATATCTTCAAAATTATCGGCGGATTTTATCCAATTTACTGTTGGATTTCGCCTGAACCAGGTAAGCTGACGCTTTGCGTAGTGCCTTGTGGAAAGTTTTATTTGCTCCACAGCCTCCGCGAGTGTGCATTTGCCGTCGAAATATTCGATTATTTCTTTGTAGCCTATAGCCTGCGCGGCGGTGGAGCTTCTCGGAAGCTTGCCGGAATCAACAAGACTGCGGACCTCATTTTCAAGCCCTGACTCTATCATGATATCCACGCGGCGGTCGATTCTTGAATACAGCTCCTCGCGGTCTCTGTCAAGAGCGATTATTACAGGCGCATATGGAGCAGGGCGGGTTCTGGAACGTCTGTCCCACTCGGTTTTTGTGATTCCGCTTGAAAGGTAAATTTCAAGCGCCCTTGCCACACGTTTAATGTTGTTTTTGTGAATGCCTGCCGCCGACTCCGAATCGACTTCGAAAAGCCTTTGCCAGAGCGCCTCTGCGCCGTTTTGCTCGGCTTCCTCTAAAAGTGAAGCTCTGAGAGCAAGATCCGTTTCCACATCGGCGTAATCGTTTGCCGTTATAACCGAATCGAGATACAAGCCCGTACCTCCGCAGAATATGGGGAGCTTCCCACGAGAGAGTATATCGTCTGCGGCTTTCTTTGCTAAAGGAGCGTAGTCTGCGGCGGAGAAATTTTCACTTGGCTCCACAATGTCAATCATGTGGTGGGGTATCTCTTTGGTTTCCTCCGGTGTGGGCTTGGCTGTGCCTATATCCATTCCGCGATATATCTGCATGGAGTCGCAGGAGATTATCTCTCCGTCAAACATTTGTGCAAGCTCAATTGCAAGTGAGGTTTTTCCGGAAGCGGTAGGACCTACAACTGCGGCTATGCGCGGTGCAGTGTTCATTACTCGCGCACCTCGCTTGCCTGCTGTCTGCGCTTTTTGGGAACGCTTTGCGTTTCGGTGTTTGAAACATCTCTGCCTATGACAAAGGGGATTGCGTTTTCGCGCACCATCTGACTCAGAAAGATGTTGACCGCAGTGGAAAGGTCGAGACCAAACTCGGAAAGCAGTTTTTGTGCTTTCTGCTTTGTGTCGGCATCCAGGGTTATGTTGGTTGATACTTTAGCCATAAAATATCCGATACTTTCGCGCGGCGAAAGCTTCCTTTCGTCAGATTTTTGAGCAGATGCAAGCTGTTTTGCTCTCTATGCGCATATTATACCACAAATATACACGTTTGTCAATAGGTAATACGTAAAAAATGTAAAAAAAACGGCATAAAATGCGCATAAAGTCGTAAAATCACGAAAAAGAGAAAAAATTCCACCCGGAAGAACGGAAAAAACAAAAAATATGCCCTCATCACAGCTCAAATTTGCCGTGATAAGGGCATACTGAAATTTTTATTTTTAGGGTTTACTCGCCTGCGATCATTCTTGACATATCGTAGGAGCCTGCCGGTTTTCCCACAATATACGCCGCCGCTCTCAGCGCGCCCCGTGCAAATACATCGCGGGATGCCGCACTGTGGCTCACCGTTATTATTTCATCGGCTCCGCAGAACATGATGTCGTGCTCACCGACGATAGTGCCGCCGCGTACTGCGCTGATACCAATCTCATTTTTGCGGCGCGGCTCACGTCTTGACTGACGCTCGTATGTATATTCCGCGTCGAAATCCACCGTGTCGGCAACCGCATCGGCTATCATAAGAGCTGTTCCGCTGGGGGCATCCAGCTTTTTGTTGTGATGCTTTTCGACAATTTCAATATCGAAGTCACTGCCAAGCACTGCCGCCGCTTTTTTAGCAAGTTCGATAAGCAGATTTATACCGATGGACATATTTCTTGAATAGAAAACGGGGATGGATTTTGCGGCTTCCTTTATGAGTGCCGTTTCCTCCTCTGTATGTCCTGTGGTGCAGATAACGATGGGGAGCTTTTTATTTATGGCGAATTCAAGCAGTTTCGGTGTAGCGGAGTGATGGGAAAAGTCGATGATGGCATCAACCTCCACGTTCACCTCATCGGGGGTACTGAATATCGGTATGGTATCAACAGAGGGAACTACATCGATACCGGCAACTATTTTGTATTCACAGCTTTCGTCCGCCGCCGTACGGGTAGCCTTGCCCATACGACCGGAAATTCCGGAGAAAAGTATTCTGGTTTCCTTCATTTTTGATCTCCTGTGTTTGCGTTTATTACGTGGTACGATATGTGCAGGGGATTATATTACGCCGTATTCTTTCATAACTGCCGCAAGCTTTGCCTTGTTTGCATCCTCCATCTCACAGAGGGGCAGACGCATTTCCTCGGAGCAGAAGCCCATGAGGGACATGGCGGTCTTTACGGGTACGGGATTTACTTCGCAGAAAAGTGTGTTTGCAAGCTTCAGAAGCTTTAACTGAAGCTCGGCGGATTCCTTTGCCTTGCCTTCAAACCAAAGTTTGCAGATATCGTGGGTTTCCTTCGGAACTACATTTGAGAGCACGGAAATAACGCCCTTACCGCCAAGAGACAGGATCGGTACGATCTGGTCGTCGTTTCCGCTGTAGATGTCAAGGTCATCCCCAAGCTCTGCCGCGATCTCTGCAATAGCGCTTATGTTGCCGCTTGCTTCCTTGGTTGCAACGATTCTCTCGTGCTTTGCAAGCTCTTTGTATACGGGAAGTGTAATATTGCAGCCTGTGCGTGAGGGCACATTGTAAAGAATGATGGGCTTGTCGGTTGCATCTGCAACGGCGAGGAAATTCTTAATCATACCCTTGGGAGTTGCCTTGTTGTAGTATGGTGTAACGAGAAGCAGAGCATCTGCTCCAACGTCGCAGGCGTATTTCGACAGCTCAATAGCGTATGCGGTATCGTTTGAGCCTGTGCCTGCAATTACGGGAACTCTGCCGGCGGTTTTCTCAACGCAGTAGCGGATGCACTCGCGGTGCTCCTCATCGGTGAGAGTAGAGGATTCGCCGGTAGTGCCGCAAATAACGATGGCGTCGGTGGAATTGGCGATCTGACGCTCGATAAGCATACCAAGCTGTTCGTAGTTTACCTTGTCGTTTGTGAACGGGGTAACGATGGCGACAGCCGCGCCTGTGAATACTGTTTCTTTGTTTGACATGATAATCTTCCTTTCACTCTGTACGTTTGCGGTGAATTATGTACAATCGGCGAGGATTTTTTCTGCCGCTTGTTGATACTTAATGAGAAATTTCGCAAACGGTGTAAAAAAAATAAAAAACCGGTTGAAAACCGGCTATCCATGTACTATAATATATAGGGTACAATGTTACCCGATGATACTTAATACATTAAGATAGCACTCCATCATTATGAATGATGACAGTCGGG
Source organism: uncultured Clostridia bacterium (assembly GCA_904501985.1). GTDB lineage: Bacteria > Bacillota > Clostridia > Oscillospirales > CAG-272 > Flemingiibacterium. Next base: position 16,079 of record CAJGCT010000015.1, on the reverse strand, counting down.
CGGATGTTATCCGACAGACCAGACACTCCGCGCCTCGCCGCGCGGAAAATCTTCGGCACTCAGAGCCTTTCGGTATCGGTCGCAGGCGGCGAAGCCTCGCAGTACCTACTATTCGGAGAATGCGCCTCTATCATAACAGTGTTAAATTTTCACTGCTAATATGATAACATATTTACACGCGCTTGTCAATACCTAACCTTATAAAATTTACTGATAAAGGGAGCATATTTTAAGCAATGATAACAAACGAACGTATAAATACCGATCTTACCACAAAGGATTTCTATTACGATCTTCCGGAGGAGCTTATTGCACAGCATCCGAGCGAGGTGCGTGATATGTCAAGGCTTCTCACGGTGGACAGAAAAACAGGGGAGCTTTCCCATAAAGTGTTCCACGATATAATAGATTATCTTAACCCCGGCGACGTGCTGGTAATAAACGATTCCAAGGTTATTCCGGCTCGCCTCTACGGAGTAAAAGAGGGCACGGGAGCTGAGATAGAATTCGTCCTGCTCCGGCAAAATGAGCTTGACACATGGGAAGTCATGGTAAGACCTGGACGGCGCGTGAAGCCCGGCAGTGTTATTATATTCGGAGAGGGACTTCTTCGTGCAGAGGTAAACGAGATTTTAGAGGGCGGAAACCGTCTCGTTAAATTCGTATACGACCATGATGCCTACACTATATACACACTGCTTGATAAGATCGGCAGTATGCCGCTTCCGCCCTATATTACAGAGCGGCTTTCCGATAAGAGCCGCTATCAGACTGTATACGCCAAGACCGAAGGCTCGGCGGCGGCACCCACGGCAGGTCTTCATTTTACAAAGGAACTGCTTGAAAAAATAAAGGAAAAGGGTGTTGCCATAGCACCTGTTATGCTCCATGTGGGACTTGGCACGTTCCGTCCGGTAAAGGTGGACAACCTGACAGACCACGTTATGCATTCGGAGTTTATAAGTGTCAGTGAGGAGTCTGCAAGGCTTATAAACGAGCGTCGTGCCGCAGGTGGACGTATCGTGGCAGTGGGAACAACTTCCTGCCGCACCCTTGAATCGGCGGCGGATGACAACGGCATTGTTCATGCGGTGAATGGTGATACGGGAATATTCATTTACCCCGGCTACAAATTTAAAGCGGTTGACGCGCTTATAACGAACTTTCATCTTCCCGAAAGCACACTTCTTATGCTCGTTTCCGCTTTCTCCAGCCGTGAAATAATGCTTTCGGCATATGAGACAGCGATAAAAGAAAGGTATAGGTTTTTCTCATTCGGAGATGCGATGTTTATTGTATAAAAGAAATTTTGTAGGGGTCGTTCATAAATGACCCGCGGGCGATTCGTGAATCGCCCCTACGATTGTCTCTTTTTATCATTGATGTTGGAAACCGTGGAGATATTTATAAATAGAAAAGGAGGGCAAGCAAGTGTCTAATGTTGCAATGGATGCTGCAAGGCTGATGGATATGTTGCCGGAGGACGACAAGAACCTCGCTTATGAGTTTATAAAGAAGCTTGTGCTTGCGTGGGACCCCGATTTTACTAAAGTTACCTCCGAGGAAGCAAAGCATATTGCTGCGGCGGAGAACAGCGGATTCGTTGATGAAGCAGATATTGATTGGGATAATCTTTCCGCATTGCAGTAAATTTCAGAAGTAACGCAAGAGAAAAAATCTCTTGCGTTATTTTATTGAAATTATATATACTGTAAACATTAGAGCTGCGATCTTCATTCAATAAAAGCAGAGGACTATTCACAAGCAACACGTAGGCGATTCCTGAATCGCCTCTGCGGAGAAAATCAATTAAATATTTTTATTTCCTCACCATATTTCGACAAAATTCTCGCGAGAAATGTGGTAAAATAATGTCAGTGGCAGGAAAAAGCCGAAAAAACATTTATTTTCGAGATTACTCGGAGGAAAGGAAGTAAAATGGGAAACGCAAAAATGTGTGCTATTTTCGGTGAAGGACCGGACGAGCTTGAATTCGGATACGATGAGGATTATTATCTTTGTGCAATTATGAAATACCGCCTTGTGGCAGCTTTGCAGGAATCGGTTATGAAAGGATACGTGGACTTTGTATCAACTGTTGAGCAGGGCGCTCCCATGTGGGGGGCAGAGGCGTGCGATGCCATAAAGCAGCTTGGTGGAGAGATAACCTTTACTGCGGCTCCAAACTCCGAGGATCAGGCGGACAGATGGCATCCGGAACGCAGGGAACGGTATTTCGGAATGCTTGAGCGGGCTGACGAGATTATTGAACCTGTGGGTGAGCTTTACGGCACCGAATACATACTGAGTCACGCAGACCGTGTTATTGTGCTTGGCGATACTACGCATAAGAGACTACATGAGCTGACCAAGCGCGCGGAGGATATGGGGATTGAAGTAATCATAGCGTAGGGCATAATTTGTTGTAAATTCGCATAATATGAAAGGACGTCGGTATCATATCGGCGTCCTATTATTTTGTGGGAGGAACATTATGTTCGGATTACTTGAGGGTATGCTTTCGCACTTTTTGTTTCTGTTTCTTCGAGTAAAGGAAGGCGTGTCATATGAGGGGGCTTTTCCGCCGCCGCTGTCGGCGGAGAAGGAGAGGGAATGCTTCAGACTAATGCGCGAGGACGGTGATATGGATGCGCGCTCAAAGCTTATCGAACACAATCTTCGGCTTGTGGCACATATTGTAAAAAAGTATTACGCTTCAGGCAAAAATCAGGATGACCTCATTTCGATAGGTACTATAGGTCTTATAAAAGCGGTGGATTCATTCGACCCGAAAAACGGTGCGAGATTCGCTACCTATGCCGGCAAATGCCTGCAGAATGAGATACTTATGTACTTTCGCTCACAGAAAAAGCTTGCCGTTGAAGTGTCCATGAATGAGACTATAGATACAGATAAAGACGGAAATCCGCTGACCTGGGGAGATATTATTGCAACCGAGGATACCATAGCGGACGATCTTGATGTAAAGATACGTTCTGCTCGCGCCGTCTCAATTATAAACAGTGAGCTTTCGCCAAGGGAACGGCAGGTCATATCCATGCGATACGGTATCGGCGGAAGAAATGCCGTTACACAGCGTGAGGTGGCAAAAAAGCTTGGCATTTCACGCTCGTATGTCAGCCGTATCGAGGGTGCGGCTTTGAAGAAAATAGGTGATAGTTTAGGGCGTTATTCGATGTAAAATGTCGTAAATCGTCTTGTCGTTTTTACCTCTGCGACAATATACGCGGTACGAACTGCGGTATCTTTGCTATAATAATAAGGAGTACATAAATTTTTATGAAAGGAAAGCTTTTTCATGGAAGCATATAACTCCAAAAATTCAGCGGATGCCAATAAATCAGGAGATGGTGCCGACAGTGCGGGATATTACCACAGCACACGGATAATAGTGTCCAAGGTCGCTTATCTCATAGGAGTACACAAAAAGCAGTTTGAAAACGAATATGAGCCGCCGCAGATTGAATATTACGATGCCCTTGAAAAGCATTCGGGAGCGAGGATAATACGTGAGCTGTGCCGACTGCGCACGGCAATAGAACGCAATTTCGGTCACATAAATCAGCTTATGCAAAGGGAGTTCCGAACCATACTGACAATGCCGGAATTTGTCCCTGCCGATGCCATAGCTTACCTTTCGGAGGCAGGCATAAATATAGTCAAAAAGAACAGTCGCCAGCCGGTTGACTATATACTCGAAATAAACCGCGTCATATCGGACAGAATAAACAATTGCCGCGATCTGTTTCCCATCTGGCTTAATTTTTCGTATATACGGGATCTTTTTATAATGCCGGACGGACTAAGTGTAGAGGGAACAAAAAACGCCGCCGCGGTGTATTACGCCAACAGGTATAAATATCCTTACCAAATGTACATCAATTGGGTGCCGGACGACTGCGGAAATATCCTCTATAATGATAAAAAATTCTGCACCTTGCTGTATAAGCTCCACGGTGAGCGATTTGATGATCTCAGCAAGGTTACCGACGCCATAAGCAGTGTGAAGAACAGCATTTATGAGTTCATAGAGCAGTCTACCAAAACCATAATCGTGGTGGACTGCGAAAATTCTGACCCATATAAGCTTATTGCAACTCTTAACAACCTGGATGCTGATACCGTGTCAAAAATCAGCAAAATATTTCTCTACAACGACATCCATGCTTCTACGGCGTGGCGTTTGTTTGAAAGCTACTGCGGCGGAGTTGCTGTAGAGCACATTATGACTGAACGGGTGAAAATGACAAAGTCGCTTGTTGACATAAAGCTGTCTGTCGGGGTATCAAAGGAGTTTTTTACAAACGCTGTGGATTCCTTTATTATTGCTTCCAGCGATTCGGACTATTGGGCACTTATAGATTCTCTTCCTGGTGCAAAATTTCTCGTTATGGCTGAATATGAGAAGTGTGGAGCGGATATTAAAGCCGCGCTTGGCGGACGGGATATATTCTACTGCTATATAGATGATTTTTGCACAGGCAACTCAAACGAAATAAAAATTGCCGCCCTTGTCTGCGAGACAAAACGTTATCTTTCTGAGCATATAAACCTTAACGTTGAAGAAATGCTTGATGAGGTATACAAAAACACCCGTGTGCACATGACCGAGGCGGAGTGTACGCAGTTTTACAATCAGTATATCCGTCCAATGCACCTTGTTATCGAAAAAAACGGCGATGTATCAGTTGAACTCCGTGGAAAATAAAAATATGAAAGCTACGGTTGTTTATTCTCCTTTTATCAGTTATCAGTGCTGTACCGATGCTCTAAAATGCTTATTGCTTGCAAAAAAACAGCGAAAATTTGTGAAGTTTTATTAAATTATCTTGAAAAATCTTTAAAGGTATGTTATAATAAATATAATTGATTCTAAAATAAGCATTTCATGAAAAGTATTTCACGAAAGGAGATGACCGGGTGGCTGAAAGATATACGCTTGAAAATCGCAGACATATTGAGCAGTCCGAGCGAGGATTTGCCGAATCCATGCTTGGAAAGACCTATACTGTGCGTGTTTATGCAAGATACAAAAATACTGCACGCGGTACGGTTGTCATAAACGGGAATGACGGTTACAGCGTACATACCGCATATATTATATGTGCATCTGGGGATATCGGCACTTTTGTTGACGGAACGGCTGTGGGTATACTGATGGATGACCGAAGCGGTGCGTTTTCTATGGTTCTTTCGGAAGCCGACAGGGACGAACAGCTTTGGATGCAATATCAGATAGCGGAAGCTGTGGACTATTGGGAAAGCGACAATACATTTAAAATATACTGCCTGCGTGAGAAATCATGCGGTGCTGTCGTTTACACAGAAAGCGGAAATGAGCGCAGATATCTCATAATTCGTATGAATCTCGGTCACTGCGGACTGCCCAAGGGTCATATAGAGAAGTACGAGACCGAGGAGGAGACCGCTATTCGTGAGGTCAGAGAAGAAACCGGCGTTGACATCACGCTTATCGAAGGTTTCAGAAAATCGGTTGTATATTCGCTTAGCTCGCGTACTACCAAGGAGTCGGTGTATTTCCTCGGACGTTTTGACGGGGACGGGGTAAAAATACAGGAAGCTGAGGTAAGCTCCTACCGCCTTTGCTCGTACGAGCAGGCAAGACGTATCATTACCTATGAAAATGACCGCACTATCCTTGACGCGGCAGAAGAACTGCTCCGCGAAAGGGAAGCATCGCAAAAAGCGTCAGTCAGCACCGTTTCGTGACTGTATAACAGAAAATAAAATCACTCGCTGTAATCTTTCATACAGCGAGTGAATTTTTTGTTCTGGCATATAAGCCTGTCTAATGGTGTGAGACCATGAAACAGGCGCGAGTTGTAACATTGGACGGGGCGTCGAGGACGCCTCCCCCTACGGATGTGCCGCAATCATTCTTTGACACATTAAACGATTACAGCTATCCAAGCCGCCGTAATGGTGCGGGGCCATGCAGGCGGCGCGAGTGTGGCGCTCAAACGAGTACGCGCACACATTGATTTTGTCTTAAAAATTATTTGTATAAAGTTTTTTGCGGAGCTTTTTTTCAAAAAAGCGACCGTACCCCTTATACACGATGAATACACGTTACATCTTATACTTCTCAGCCTGAGAAGCAATAAGTGCCTCGTCGTCAAAGTAGTTGATCTTCATTGCCGCTTTTACTTCGTCAAGAGTCTTTGCGGCGGTTTCGCGTGCCACCTCACTGCCTTTCTTGAGGATCTCGTAAACCCCTGCAATATCCTTCTGATATTCCGCACGGCGTGCACGGATAGGCTCAAGTGTGGATTCAAGCACCGCCAGCAGGAATTTCTTCACTTTAACGTCGCCGAGACCGCCTCTCTGATAGTGAGCCTTCAGCTCGTCAAGATTAGCGTAATCCGGGAGAAATTCTTCAAAATGCTCGTTCTTTGCGAAAGCATCAAGATACGTGAATACGGTGTTGCCCTCGATCTTGCCGGGATCGGTGATCTTTATGTGATCGGGATCGGTAAACATACTCATTACCTTGGTTTTGAGCTCGGCAGGATCCTCGGAAATGTAAATGCAGTTTCCGAGAGATTTTGACATCTTTGCACTGCCGTCTGTGCCGGGGAGTCGGCGTGCCGCCGCCTCGGTGGGAAGAAGCGGATCGGGCTGGGCGAGAACTTCGCCGTACACATCGTTGAATTTGCGCACGATCTCACGGGTCTGCTCAATCATGGGAAGCTGATCCTCACCAACAGGCACGGTGGTTGCCTTGAAAGCGGTGATGTCTGCCGCCTGGCTTATGGGGTAGGTAAAGAAGCCCACGGGGATGCTGGTCTCAAAGTTGCGCATCTGAATTTCCGCCTTAACGGTGGGGTTTCTTTGAAGACGGGATACTGTTACGAGATTCATATAGTAGAACGAAAGCTCGCAAAGCTCCGGAATCTGTGACTGAATGAAAAGGGTAGACTTTGTGGGATCAAGACCGCAGGAAAGATAGTCAAGAGCAACCTCGATGATGTTCTGACGTATCTTTTCCGGATTGTCGGCGTTGTCGGTAAGTGCCTGGGCATCGGCAATCATTATATACGTTTTATCGTAAAGACCGCTGTTCTGAAGCTCCACGCGGCGGCGAAGTGAGCCGACATAGTGACCTATGTGAAGCTTTCCCGTGGGACGGTCGCCTGTAAGTATGATTTTTGACATGATGTGTCTCCTTGAAAATGTGAATATTATGTAGTATATTATACCATGTGTCCGCTATGATGTCAAGTGCGATAAGGGATTTCACACTATGTATTTCGGGAATTATTCCCGAATGGTTATGCTTTCAATTACAGGCTGAGCCGACAGCGGAATCGTGCCGTTGTCATCAATCGGTTTTGCCGCTTCGCATACAGCGTCAACGATCTCGATTCCCTCGGTAACGTATCCGAAAACCGCATACTGCCCGTCAAGACCCACGGCATCCTCGTGAACGATAAAGAACTGTGAGCTTGCGCTGTCAAAATCGTTGGCGCGAGCCATGGATATCGCACCGCGAGTGTGAGAGAGGGGATTGTCAACGCCGTTAAGCTTGAACTCGCCCTTAATGTTCTTGCCTGAGCCGCCGAATCCGTCGGCGTCCGGGTCGCCGCCCTGCATCATGAAGCCTTCGATAATGCGGTGAAAGGTAAGACCGTCATAAAAACCCTCTTTTGCAAGGGTGACAAAGTTTCCGACTGTTATGGGCGCGCTGTCGCCGTCAAGCTCTACGGTGATAGTGCCGAAGTCTTTTATAACGATATCGGCAGTATGAGTGCCGGTCATCTTGGTAGTGTTACCGCAGGATGTGATAAGAATCGTGAGCGCGGCTAAAATAAGCGAGAGGGAAAGTATTTTTTTCATTGATAGTCTCCTTTTTGTTTACTATGCTACAGTATACCACAAAATGACGGAAATATCAATAGTTTTCGGTGAGTTATAATTTGCCCGTTTCATGGGTTGACTTTTTACTTGGTTTTTGTTATAATATCTATGGTAAATGCTGTGACAAAGGATGACACTGTGTTCCATGTGCCACTGCAACCCTTGAAGAAACACGCTTTTATCACAGGAAGTATATAGACATACTGCAAAAAATACGCTCCACACATTCCCGTATGCGTGGGACACGATTCAACGCAGCCTTGGGATATTGATGAGCGTGCCATAAGCCTTGGGGCTGAAAAGGTGCAGTTCTTTAAACCTTTTGTAAACCGGGAAATGATAGAGAGAGCACACGCGAACGGTATAATCTGCAACATATTCTTTGCGGATGATGTGACGGAAGCACGCGAGTACCTTGAAATGGGTATTGATACGGTGCTTACCAATGACTGTAACATTATTTCACAGATAAAGACGGAGTTAGCATGAGTAAGAAGCATCAGATAATTTGGAGCACGCTGCGGCCTCTCGTTGGAGTATTCCTGAGACTGAAATTCGGATATACCTACGAGATGGCGCATAAAAAGTATACGCTTCCCGAAAACTACATCGTTTTGTCAAACCACACAACCGACTATGATCCGCTTCTTGTGGGTGTATCCTTTAAAAAACAGATGTATTTTGTGGCAAGCGAGCATATTACACGTTGGAAACGTGCATATCCCCTCATAAAGTTTGCACTTGAGCCTATTGTCCGAAAGAAAGGCATGAATGCGGCACACGCTATTATTGATATCATGCGAAAGCTCAGACATGGTGACAGCGTGGCAATGTTTGCCGAGGGAGTGCGTACATGGGACGGTGTAACGTCCGAGATTGCTCCCACCACAGGACAGATGGTTAAAAGAGCCGGATGCGGACTTGTTACATATAAAGTTGTGGGGGGATATTTCCTCTCGCCCGGATGGTCAAACGGTACTCGCCGCGGAAGCTCCAACGGAGCTGTTGTGGGTGTTTACACGAAAGAACAGCTTGAGGGCATGAGTGTTGATGAAATAAACGCCGTAATAGCACGTGATCTTCACGAGGATGCATACGAAAGACAGCTTGCCGAGCCAAAACGGTACAGGGGACGCAGACTTGCCGAGAAAATCGAAAATCTTCTCTTCATATGTCCCGAATGCGGTGCTGTGGAGAGTATTGCTTCAAGCAAAAATGAGGCAGTGTGCCAAAAATGCCAAATGAAGCTTGTCTTTGACGAATACGGAATGATTGCCGGCTGCAGGTACAAAACCGTTTATGAGCTTGCAAAGTGGCAGCGCGGTGAGGTTCTTGCGGCGGCAGAACGCGGTGATTCTTACACTATGGAATCGGCGGTGCTCAGCGTTATCGCTGACGGCAAAGCCGAAATGGAGTATGAGGGAAGAGCGGTGCTGTCACCGGACGGACTTTCTATAGGAGAACGTAATTTCCCCATTGAGTCCATAAACGACATGGCATTCCACGGCAGACGTGTTGTGGTATTTTCATCAGGTAAAGAATATTTTGAGCTTCGTCCCGACGACGGTATAAACGCTATTAAATTTCCGATGCTTTTCGGATCCTTGAAAAAACAATCAGAGAAAAATGCGATAATTACTGCAAAGGAAGGGTGAATACAATGGATTTTTCAGCTAACAACACAGAGCTTTGGGCACCCATAATTCAGATGGGCATTATGGCGGCACTGATACTGCTTGCCAATATTATGCAGCGTAAGATTCCCTTTATAAATAAGAGCCTTATGCCGATCGCGGTGCTGTCGGGCTTTATTTTGCTCATACTTCGCACAACCGGAATTATTTATATCGACGGCGAATTTCTTGAAAAGCTTACATATCATGCACTTGCACTTGGATTTATAGCTATGGCGCTTCGCGTGCCGGAAAAGAAATCGGACGGTGGCGCACTGATAGGTGCAAAAAGCGGTGCGCTTATTGTAAGTACATATCTTGTGCAGGCAATAGTGGGACTTGTTATATCCCTTGGATTTGTAATTTCGTTTATGCTGGAGCTTTTTCCTGCAAGCGGAATACTGCTCCCCATGGCATACGGTCAGGGTCCGGGTCAAGCAAATAACGTCGGTACAACATACGAGGCTCTCGGAATGGCCGGAGGACGTACATTCGGTTTGTCACTGTCGGCGATGGGATATCTTTGTGCTTGTGTTGTAGGCGTTATATTCCTTAATATTTACAACAGCCGAGGAATGGTAAGAAGAGCCGGCGAAAAGGCAGATGTATCAGGCTCTGTAACGCTTGATACCTTCCAGCACAACGGTGAGATACCGATTGCGGAATCTGTTGACAAGCTGTCGGTTCAGTTTGCATTTGTGGCAATAATCTATCTTGTTACCTATCTTATTACTTGGGGAATCACATCGCTTCTTCAGGCAGTGGCACCCGGACTTGCGGGAACTGTCTCCACACTGCTTTGGGGCTTCAATTTTATAATCGGTTCTGTGGTTGCAACGGGATGCCGTGTGCTTCTTTCGGGACTGAAATCAGCAAAGATCATGAGCCGTCAGTATCAGAACAATTATCTGCTGTCCCGTATATCCGGTCTTGCTTTTGATCTTATGATAATTGCGGGAATTGCCGGAATCGAGATAAGCGACCTTGAAGGAATGTGGATTCCGTTTATCTCTATGGCAGTTATCGGTGGTATTGTCACATTCATCTATCTTAAGATAATGTGCAAAAAGCTTTATCCCAACTACACACACGAGGGATTTTTCTCAATGTACGGTATGCTTACGGGAACTATAAGCTCAGGCGTGCTCCTGCTCCGTGAGCTTGATCCGGAATTTAAAACTCCTGCGGCAAACAATCTTATCACTGGAAGCTCCTTCGGTATCGTGTTCGGAGCACCGGTGCTGCTGCTCGTCAGCCTTGGAGCAAAGGGGTTCTACGCCAGCCTTGCGGTAATCGCCATTGCGGCGGTGTACCTTGCCGGACTTCTTGTGTTCATGCTTAAGGCAGGACGGAAAAAATAATATAAGATTATGCAAAAAACGCCGCCAAAGTGCTTTATAAATGGCACTTGGCGGCGTTTTTAGTTGTCTCTGTCATTTTCCATCTCGGCGCGGTGCTTTTTTCCAACCTCATGAGTGACCCCGCCAAGGCGTATCGTGCCCGAACCGAATTTCTTTCGTATTTCATCAACAGTGCGGTCAAGCTTCCTGTCTTTTTCACGCCTTATTATCGACTCCTCGCTGTCGAATAAGGATAACTGCACAGCATCTCCGCGGTCTATTTCGGATAGAGCCACACCGAGTAATCTGAGCGGCGTTTTTCCGTCCCACAGCTCACGAAGAAGCTTCATTGACAGCTTGTATATTTCACTTGTTATATCAGTGGAAGCATCAAGCTTCTTTCCGTGTGAGCGGTCGCAGAAATCGGCAGTTCTGGTCGACACCGTGATGCAGTAAGCTCTCACCCCGTCAGCGCGCATTCTGGATGCCGTACTGTCGCACAGGGCGAGTATTACAGGCTCCGCTTCGGCATAGGATGTTATGTCGCGCTCAAGGGTTGTGGAATTGCTGTATCCCTTAGGAGCTTCCGGCTCTGAATTTACCGGGGAATCGTCTATCCCGTTGGCATATCGCCAAAGATGACGCCCCTGTTTCTCTCCGAAGATGGAAACAAGCAGATTTACGTCACACTGCGCTATGTTGCCGATTTTGTATATTCCGTGGCGCTCAAGACTCTCAGCCGTTGCCGCGCCTACCGAAAAAAGCTCCCTTACAGGAAGATTCCACATCTTTTCGGGGATTTCTGACGGGAAAAGCGTGTGGATCAGATCGGGCTTTGTAAAATCGCTTGCCATTTTTGCGCACAGCTTGTTTTCGCCGATTCCGATGTTTACCGTGAATCCCAGCGTGTCGCGGATCTCATTTTTTATGAGCATTGCCACATGAAGCTTGTCCGGATACATGATATCTGTGCCGCTCATATCAAGAAAACATTCATCAATGGAAAATTGCTCTACCACAGGCGCATATTTTCTGCATATTGCGACAAATCCACGTGAGCATTGTGTGTAGAGCCTAAAATCCGGTTTTACCAGCACAAGAGAAGGGCATTTCCTCAGTGCGGCGGCTACAGGCTCACCGGTTTTTATGCCGAATTTCTTTGCAGGGATTGATTTTGCAAGTATCACACCCCGTCTGGCTTCGCGATCGCCTCCAACCGCAGACGGCACAAGGCGCAGGTCGGGAAGTCCCTCTTTAACACGGCGTGCAGCCTCCCAAGACAAAAAAGCACTGTTTACGTCAACATGAAATATTACTCTGGACATGGCTGCACCTCCAAACCGAACATTTGTTTACTTATATTATAACATATGTTTTTGATAATTGCAAGTGTAAAATAAATTTTGCCGTAATACTTGAAATGCGGCGAAAAATGTAGTATAATATAATTTAAGGAATTTTGTGGGAGGTGCCAAAGTTGAAAAAATCGTTTATATTTGACCTGTTTTCCAAAATTCCAACGCTTACCACCGAAAGGCTTACGCTCAGACGTATGAAAACCTCGGATTGGCGTGATATGTACGAATATGCAAGGCTTCAAAGGGTTACGGAATATCTGCTTTGGGATTCCCATAAGTCGCCTGAGCAGACTCAGGATTATCTCAGATATCTCCAAGCACAGTACAAGGCAGGAGATTTTTACGATTGGGCTATCGTTCTGAACGATGAAAAGAAGATGATCGGCACCTGTGGGTTTACCTCCATTGATTTTGCAAACAACTGTGCTGAGGTGGGATATGTGCTGAATCCCGACTATTGGGGAAGGGGAATTGCTACCGAGGCGGTTATGCGAGTTATTGATTTCGGTTTTTCGGAGCTTAACGCTCACCGTATCGAGGCAAAATATATCATCGGTAATTATGCCAGCCGCAGAGTCATGGAAAAATGCGGAATGAGCTTTGAGGGAATCAGGCGTTCCTCCATGTTTATAAAAGGCGCATACCGCGATATCGGTGTTTGCGCGATTATATCTGATGAATATTTGAGGAACAGATAAATATGGCAGAATTAAAGAATAATACTATTGCACTTATAGGCATGACCGGGTGCGGTAAATCCAGCGTTGGCAGGATACTTGCCAAAAAGCTTGGGGCGGTGTTTGTTGACCTTGACGATGAAATAATCAGACGGCATGGGGAAATAAAGAAGATATTTTCAGGGCTAGGTGAGGAGGCTTTTCGCAAGATTGAAGCTGAGACACTGCGCGATATTACGTTCGAGAACAGTGAAAAGATTACGGTGCTGTCCTGCGGAGGCGGACTGCCAACCTATGAGCCAAGCCGTGAATTGCTTTCTGAGATGTGTACCGTCGTATGGCTGAGAAGAAATGCGGACAGTGTGCTTGCAGATAAAAATGTGCTGGAAAGACCGCCCATAAACGGCGATCCTGAAAATTATCGAAGATTACTTGAAATTCGCTATCCCATATACAGAAAAACGGCGGATTATTCATTCTACAACGCATTTCCGCAGCGCACAGCGGCCACAATAGTAAAAAAATTGGAGCTTATAAAGAAGTAGAACTGATACATTCAAGATAATTCCGAAAATATTTGTGAAAATGGGGTACGGTGACGAAATAGTTGCAGCCTATGGTAATTTTCCGGCAGTATTAAATGCAAGGAATCTTGTCAGAACAAACTAACATAATATCCGAGCTGCGTGCTTGAAACCGGTCAATCCGTGCTCTATTCTGATATTAAATTCAAAAAAGTGTTATTTAAGGGGGATGTATATGAAAATAAGAAACCTTATTGATTTTAACGATATGTCACTTGAGGAATGGGAGGAGCTTCGCGCTCTTGCTTTCCGCATAAAAAAAGCACCTGCAGAGTACCGCGATGTGTGCAAGGGCCGTATAATGGCTACACTTTTCTATGAGCCGTCCACCCGTACACAGATGTCCTTCCAGACCGCAATGATGCGCCTTGGCGGAAAGATTATCGGTTTTTCCGATCCCGGATCAAGCTCTGTTGCTAAAGGAGAGACTCTTCGCGACACTGTAAAGGTAGTCAGCGGATATGCGGATGTTGTGGTTATACGTCATCCTGTAGAGGGTGCGGCTTATGCTTCGTCTCTGTATTCCCATTGCCCGGTAATAAATGCAGGAGACGGCGGTCATCTGCATCCCACCCAGACTCTTACCGACCTTATGACCATCCACGAGCTTAAGGGCAAAACCGAGGGACTTACCGTAGGCTGCTGCGGAGACCTTTTGAACGGCAGAACCGTGCATTCACTGCTCCGTGCGCTGATGCGCTTCAAGGGAAACAAATTTGTGCTCATCTCTACACCTGAGCTGAAGCTTCCCACTTTTGTTACCAATGAGCTTTTGGCAAACGGCTGTGAGATAAGAGAGTGCTCCACGCTTGAGGAATGCATCGGCGAGCTTGATGTGCTTTATATGACACGTATACAGCGTGAACGCTTCAAATCGCCTGAGGACTATGCCAAGCAGTCGGGAATATATCGCCTCACTTCTGACAAGATGGAGCTTGCAAAGGCTGATCTTGCGGTGCTTCATCCTCTGCCGAAGGTAGACGAGATCGCCTATGAGGTTGACGATGATCCGAGATGCGTTTACTTTGAACAGGCGGAGAACGGTATGTTTATACGAATGGCGCTCCTTGCGCGGCTTGTTGGCGCTGAGCGTACAGGACGCTGTCCTGCATATCCTCTGCCGCAAAAAGCATTCTGCCACAATGCCAGATGCATCACCAACCACGAAAAGTATTTGCCTGAGCTTACAAAGACGGTAGACGGCGAGAATCGCTGCTGTTACTGTGATTCTAAGATAAAATAAGGGGCGGGTAATGGCAACTGTAACGATTATCGGTGCCGGTATGATGGGATCGGCGCTTGCGTTCCCGGCAAGGGAGAACGGCAACGAGGTGCGCCTTGTTGGCACGCATCTTGATCGCGATATTATTGACGAGTGTAAAAAATCAAACAAGCATCCGAAGTTTGACCGCGAATTTCCCGACGGTTTAAAATATTATCATGTTGAGGAGATGGAATCTGCCATTGATGGGGCAGATATGGTTATCGGCGGAGTTTCAAGCTTTGGTGTTGATTGGTTCGGCGATTTTGTGCTTCCGAAGATTCCGGAAGATATGCCTGTGCTTTCGGTCACAAAGGGACTCTACGACTTGCCTGACGGTACGCTTTTGTGTTACCCCGAGCTTTGGCGCGACAGACTTGCCGAGAGAGGAATGAAGCGCAATCTCAATGCAATCGGCGGTCCGTGCACCAGCTATGAGCTTGTGGCACACGACAAGACGGAGGTTACATTTTGCGGAAATGATCCCGAAACACTGAAAAAGCTGAAAGCTATAATGGCAACAGACTATTACCATATCAGTCTTTCCACAGATGTTGTCGGCATCGAAAGTGCAGTTGCACTGAAAAACGGATATGCACTCGGAATAGCACTGACCATCGGTCTTAACGAAAAGCAGTTCGGCATTGACAGTCCGCTCCATTTTAACTCCCAGGCAGGAATATACTATCAGTGCGTCAGGGAGATGGCAAAGCTGCTCGCTATTCGTGGAGATGCCAATCTTGACACCCTTGCGGTGGGACTTGGAGACCTTTATGTTACCGTATATGGCGGAAGAACGCGGCTTGTGGGCATTCTTCTTGGCAGAGGTCTTGACATTGACGCAGCTAAAGCCGAGCTTAACGGCGTAACGCTTGAATCGCTTGTAGTGGCTGAGCGTGTGGCTCGTGCAGTGAGAGTGCTTGCGAAAGCCGGCAAGGTGAATGCGGATGAGTTTCCGCTTCTCATGCACGTTGACGCAATACTTACAGAAAAGAAGCCTGCGGACATTCCGTGGGAAGCATTTACCTACGAAAAGTGGGGATATGAGGGAATATAATAAAAAATCCGCCGATCGGCGGATTTTTTATTATATTCGTTAGAAAATGAGCCTTGCACCAAATCGGTGCAAGGCTCATATATCTTCTGTTTAGGTTTAGTAATTCAGAGAATTATTTGCCTTCGTTGATAGCTGCCTGAGCTGCTGCAAGTCTTGCGATCGGCACACGGAAGGGCGAGCAAGAAACGTAGCTAAGACCGATCTTGTGGCAGAACTCAACGGAGGACGGG
>CAJGCT010000014.1 GCA_904501985.1 uncultured Clostridia bacterium | reverse complement strand
CTTGAACGCTCCACGCGAGACCGATTGCCCACACAAAAACAAAACAGGCACCTATTGGTGCCTGCCTTGTTTTTGGTGCGGGTAAAAGGACTTGAACCTTCACGAAGTTGCCCCCACTAGAACCTGAATCTTACGTGCCAACCGCACACCGCTTTTCTGCTGAGAATGCCAGTCTTTTCGGGATATTTCGGCGGTTCGGGAACTCGTCAAAAATGGTGTAAAAACCTGAATTTTACGAGTGTTCTATCCTACCACTTATCCGAAAAATTGTGTACCTATAATGTAACCCTGCGTAAGACTATTACGCTTTTTCACTCGTAAGACTTCACGATTCCTGAGGAAAGTCTTATTCGCATTCCACCAAGAACGTTTTGCCTCATTTCATAGTAATTATATCTAAAGTCTTACGAAAAGTAAAGTGGTTCCCAAAAAGTTTTTGAAAAATTTTATTATACGTTGAATTCGGTTATTTTTATATCGTCTTTTGATATGAATACATCTGGATATAACTGACCATATAATACAAAAACATTTCCTATCAAAACCTCTAAGCCGTAGTAAATTAAAAACAAATTTCCTAAAAAATTAGCGTTTACTTCATCGAGTGCTGAATAGCAATTTTTACAGTAATCTAGAAAAGGTATATACCAACTAAATTCAAATCGTGGTATTTTAGTTATATATTCAAACTGATTTATATTTACATCAAAATCCATACAATAGTATTTACCATTGGCAAGTTCTCTCCATTTGCTTGTAAGAGAAATTTTCTCATTAAACAGCTGATTTATCATGCGTTCAATAGTATATAATATTTCGGGATAATATTTTACAGTTGAATACTCGTGAACATCATCATACGAACCTGATAGATGAACTTCGATTTCTCCATTATCATCATAAATTTTACTTCTATAACATTTGATAGCTTCTCTAAAGGAACAAGCCATATCACGATATGATAAAGGTTCGTTATCAGAAAAAATAGATTTCAAATGCTTACACGAAGAATTATAAAAACACTCTTTGCATTCTTCATCACTTTCTACAATATAAAGTGTTTTTCCGCAATAGGTAAGTGTTTTATTTTCTAGGTCAACAAATATATCGTTATCATTTAAAAAATCATTTAATGGAGTTTTATACTTAAACATCTTATTCAAAGTAAGAAAACCATATTTTTCAAACGAAGAAAGATTATCTATTGTAGTTGTTATGTGTTTACAGTGCAAGTAAACATCTTCTATTGATATAACATCTAGCTCCAGAGGAAAAGTATTTAAAAAATCAGCAGTAGGATTTTCAGATTCTTTCAATGAATTTACAACCGCACATAGCTGTTCACGATTCACATTATAAAGTGCTTCAAATCCTTTAATTACACTATCTTTGTCAAAGAAATTCCAAGCTATCAATAATAACCCCTCCTTATTATTTGATTCTTTTTTCAGTAATAAATTTTCCGTTATATTACTACGCTAATTAAAGCAATATCATTATATCATATTTATCACAATTCATCAATAAGTTGTAAAATATTTCATTTTTGAATCCAATACTTGAAAATGATATTTTAATACAGCGAGAATGAATAAAGGCTACCATTTTTAACGGTTTTTAAGTCATTTTAAGCCGTATTTAATGGTAGCCTTGTGTTTCTTAAACACTTTTAATGGTTAAAGGGGTTAATTTTAAAATTTAATTATCCGTATCATCAGCGGTGGACTCGTCAATTAGCTGGGCAAGAATCTTGCGGTTTTCGTCTATATCAAAGACAATAGGCTCACGTCCCAACTTGATAGCCTTTCTAATTACCCAATCAGTAGTAATGTTTACCTCACTATTGCCGTCCGAGTTCTTTTTAATAAATATGGTTACTCCCTTACTGGATAATGCGGATTCATACTTTTTTAATTCAGCACTAAAATGGTTAGCAGCCTTAGGGAATGCATCTTTAGGGTAAATATCATCATCACTTTCGGTCAGAAAATCCCTTAGTGCCTTATATAAAAATGTCATAGTGCTACACCATTCGCCGTCATTTTCCTTAAGGAAATCTATAAGCAAACGAATCAACATAGCGTTTTCGCAAGTTATCTCCATTTGCCTATCCTTATTAGACTTCAACACCTCGTCAAATTCCTTACCTCTATCTCCCATAGCTTCAGCTACTGCATAACCGAATCTATGAAAATCAGCCAATCTTACAGGCTTATTAACTTTTATCTCAGGCAATATATTTAGACCTGAGGAAACCAAGTCGAAGATACCGCCTAGTATATACGGCAAATCCTCATTGAATGAATCCCATATTTCATTATCCCCGAGTCTATTGCTTTCTCTAATAAGTTTGGTAGTAAAGAACAAAATACGTTCCGCAAGGTCAGCACGAAAGACAAAATTTGAAATACCGTTAAGACACATACTGCTTTTTAGGTGGGAACAATCAATATTCTTATTAGTGTAGTATTGTCTATCCGTCCAGCTTACACCAGTTATTACACTACAAAGGAAATCACTTTGTTTTGCTGATAGCTTAGATAGGTTATCAAAAGCCGTATAGTAGCTATTATTGAGCCTTACCCTCAAATTATTAAGGGAATCGGGTATTGTTTCAAGTTCACTTATTGAGGGGTCAATTATCTTTTTTACAATCTTCGATAGTGTGCTTTTTCCAGAGCCGTTAGTTCCGTTAATACTGATAGACGGATAGACAATATTGGGGTTAAAACAAGTTGCTATATATACCGTAAGCAACAGCTTTTCTTCCGCTGATACATTAAGGTACTTATATAGACGTTCCCACCCTCTCTCACTACGAATCGGTGTAACTTGCGGTAACTGGTCTTTGCTTTGTATAAAGATAGGATAATTGTTAGGCTCAACGCTCCAACCGTTTTTACTTACCTTTACACACTTACCGTTGCATAGGTCATAAATAATTGAATCCTCATAAGGTGCTATACGATATCTTGCTTCCGTAACCTCGCTGTTATAGGCAAGGTTTTTGATATAGTCAATACAATCTTTCATAGTTGTACTGATGGGAAATGAGCCTGTAAGTTCCTTAAACTCACTCTTTATGAAGAATGAAAATTCCTCACTATTTAGTGATAGGTTACAAGTCTTTCCGTTTCGTGTAACTTTCGCAAAGATATCCGTATCCGTCCTTAACAGCGGATAGCCTTTCATCATATCAAGTAGGATATCTTCTTGATTGGTTTTCTTGCCCTTAGTGGCAGTTTTCTTTTTTGCACTCATTTTGAGTACCTCCTAAAATATTTATAATGTCAGCCGTACAAGTGTCTTTTGAACGTCTGCAATATAAATAAAGGGGAAAGCTGAAAACCCATAAGGCATTTTTACAAGAAAATCTTGAAAAAACCTCAACTTTTGCAACTGTAAGAAACAAATCCGCAACGAAAAAGAGCTTAAAAGTCAAAAAAATTGGCACTATCGACTAAATAATCGGTAGTGCCATTTAAGTTTTCTTGTGCAAGAGGTAGATTTTTTGCTGTTTCTAAGTTGTTAGCCGTTTTCGGGCAATTTTAAGGTGTTTTCCGCACGTTTTACCGATTTCATACGTAAGGTGGGGTAAGCCTTAAAAACAACGCTGAGAGCAAAAGGGACAGCGGAGAGGGTGTCTATCAAGAGGGGGAATAAGTTCCCGAACACATAACTGGGTAGGGACTCTCGCCGTTCATCAGTTCAAGTAATGAAGTTACAGTAATAGTCTTTGTTGTCGCATTATAGATAACGTTGATATTGTCGCTAGGTTCAATTCCACTAGCTACAACTTTTCCGTCCTCGTAAACGTCATATATAGAGCCAGTATATGAATACAATTTTTCGCCGTTCTTCTCTAGGTATTCAACCTCAGTATTATGAGTTGTAAACATAGACCAATCGTAGCCGTCACCAGAGCAAGAAAAGGCTATTGAAATTCCGTCAGTGGTATTAGCTACAAATACGTGTAAATTCCTTGTACCGTTTTCATCATCGCAAGTAAATAGGGTACTGGATTCTTCCCACCATTGATAGCTTGGTGCATTTACCGAATTTTCATTATTCTCTGGTGGAGTAGTATTATTTACCTCATTGTTTGTACTTTCGCCACCGTTTTGACCGTTATTAACATTAGAATTACAGCCAACGAGTCCAAACAATAGTATAATTATAGTAAACAAACTGAGTATTCTTATTGAGATAGGGTGATTTGTAGTCATAAATTTTTTTACCTCCTCCTTGGGGACAAGTTGAATCGTTACCGCCGAAACAACTAATTATTCACGTTACATTATATCACAAAATCGTGAATAAAGCAACTATCAGCAACATTTTTGTACTGGTTTTGCAACCACTTTTTAAGAATATGTCAAATGCAACTATAAAGAGCCTCTATGTTTCAATAAGAAACACTAATTTTGTTATCATATTATAGAGGTGATGTTTATGGTTATTTGTCTATCTGTACGCCTTAAAGAACTTCGCACAAGTAAGAATCTTACACAAGCACAAGTGGCTCAGTATGTAGGAGTAACAAGAGCCGTTATAAGTGCCTATGAAACTGATATACGTCAACCGTCCTATGACATTTTGATTAGGTTAGCTGTCCTATATGGGGTAACTACCGATTATCTACTTTGTATTGAGGGGAAACGGTATGTTGATATATCAGAGCTAACAGACCGAGAAGCTGCCGCCGTATATGAGATGATAAATTTGTTTATGGAAAGCAAAAAAGAACTGAAAGGAATACATAAGCTATGAAGAAAAAAATCTTATCCCTTATTATGGCGGTATGCCTTGTAACAACGTGCATGCTCTCTATGGGTATTTCCGCAAGTGCTCTTGCTGAAGGTGATACAGCTATTTACCTTTCCTATGAAACGTGTAAAATAGGAGATACCGCTGAAATCAAAGTTTATTCCAATATGGTTGAAGACTATGCTTGTTTGGTGTTTAGTCCACAATTCGACCACTCAGTATTAGAACTGCAATCTGTGGAGTGTAATATTGAAGAGGGCACTTTCCTTTACAACGAAAACGCTACTGAGCCAAAATTTATTTGGTATAGTCCTGTAAATTATACAACTACCTCAGGTGAGGAACTATTTGTATTGACTTTTAAGGTTCTCGAAACTGCTACGGTTAATACACACGAAATTACACTTGATTTTGATGCAAGTAATATATGCGATGAAAATGGCGAACTCGTAGAAATGGAGGTGGGACAGGGTTCTGTCACTACGTTTCTCTACGTCTGCGGAGACGTGGATAGTGATTTGTCTATTACTGGTGCTGACGTTGTTATGCTTTCTCGTTATCTTATTGGTTTGGAAACGGAAATCGGGGAAGGTGCAGACGTCAACAAAGACGGTAAAATAGATGGTCGAGACCTTGTAAAGCTGTCAAGACATATTGTTGATATTGAGTTAATCGAAAACATTTATAATCAGCCAGCTTTCTAAACTCTACGGCGGTACGGCGGTAACTTTTCAAAAAACATAATTTTTCTATAAACAAATAATCTCATACGCTCAAAGGAGTATGTTGACTATGGCTTACGCCATAGCAACGAAAGGGAGTATTTTGCATAGGCAAAGCCTAGCAAAATGCTCCCACATTTTTTATGTATAATTTATTCTGTATCATAATTAACGTTACCTACTTCTACCATAATTTTCATAGCAAGAGTAAAACCCTCTACAAAAGCGTTAACCTCAGTAACCCCTAGCAGTTCATTGTTACAATCTTTATACTTTTCAAAGGTTTCTTTTTGCTTATCCGTTAGGGTAGATAATAGTTCTTCCTCATTCCTACTGGATAGCTTTTCAAGGTGTCTTAGCCTATCTATATTCCTAGCTGTTCTTTCATTAGGTTGAATATTCCCATAATATAAATTTTCAAGGGTAGTCATATCTTATTACCTTTCCTTTCAAGAGTCTAATACTAGGGATAATTTTTCGGACGTTGCCGAAAAATCACCCCAACCGTTATACTCTTTCCCTATAATAAATTGAATAAATTTCAAAAAGTATCTCCGTATATCCGTTACAGTAAAATACTTATATTTTGGGGACGAGCGTAAGCGAAGTCCCCTCAACCTTTTAATACATATACAGTTGACGGAGCGTAGCGGAGTCAACGTATATGTATTAGATTATTCTTAGCGGTAAAAAATCTATAACTTTCAAGATTTTATCGCCGTATCGCCGTTACACCTTATAGGCTGATACTCAGTTATCAAAGCCTATTATCCATACTAGCCTACCGTCTATCAGCCTTAGAAGTGCTTTATAGTTCCACCCCTTAGGAATGCCTGACGGATAGAGAAAACGTAAAACGGTGTCAAATTTTCGCTTTTCTAGGCATATAACTGTTTTCCACCCGATACGCTTAGAAATACATAAATTACCGTCTATTTCCCTCAGCAGACCGTAAACACGTTTACTATCGGGGAACTGAGGGGATAGGCATTGCCGACAGCCTTGCCTTATTGCTTGTTCTCCACTCATAGCAATATATACGGCTACGGTGTAGCCTATATCGGGAGAATCCTTGTTTTTATACTCTTTCACAGCTAAACCTCCCTCAGTTATTAAAGCCTACTTTTGCTTGGTTTCTTACAGTTCCTAAGGTGTCGAGAGGGTTATAATCACTATAATCCTTAGACAAATCACTACTGAACATATTTACATACTCTTTTACCACAGTTAAATCACTATGACCGAGCAGTTTTTGAAGTCTAAAGATGTCCCCACCGTTGAGAATCCAACGTTTAGCGAATGTATGACGGTAAAGGTGGGCTGAGGTTTTGCTTACCCCTCTAGCCTTGTTATACTTAGCCAACATTTCCTGATAGGAACGGATTTCCCCTTGTCCTCCGTAGGAATTACAGAAAACATAATCGTCAAGCTCTCCCTTGCGGTAGGTAAGGTATTCTTTCAGTATTACCGCCAACGATGAAGCCATAGGTACGATTTGAGCCTTGCGGTTCTTCATTTTGTTAAGCTGGATAACGTTGTTGTCAAAATCCAAGTCCCTAATTTGAAGATTCAAAACGGTGGATATACGGTTGCCAGTAGCAAGTAAGTAATTGGAGAATACCCACGTTTTGTACTCGTTGAACTCACAGCGTTTAAGGTTAGGCTTTTTCAACAGCTTTTTCAGTTCTTCATCGGTATAGGTTTCCTTGATTTTTTTATCAGCCTTAGGCAGTTTGATTTTGTATTCGGGAGTAAAGCCGTTATTCATAAGGTAGTAGAAAAATGCTCTTATATCCCTTATGTAGGACTGGACGGTTATATCGTTACACCCTCTCTTTTGTAGGTAGAGGATAAAGCCGTCAATAACGTCTTGGTCAATCTCAGACGGTTTCAGTTCCTTGCCGTTAAGGTGCTTTTGAAATACTGAGAATCTAACCTCGTAAATTTCAAGCGTTTTGTCGGATAGGTTTCTAGCTCTGCATTTTGCCATATAGTCGGCAAAGCATTCTTCTAATGTTACGGTTTCAGCGTCTAAGGGTTGCATTTTGATTTTTGCCATAATAAATTACTTCCTTTCATAAAAAAATTTCACTCGTCGGACTACCTCAAATGAGTTTTGAAATCCTACGAATGAAATCTAAGCCTTTATTATGGAAAAAGAAAAGACCTTGTAAACTGTAATAGCTTACAAGGTCGGTGGTGCGGGTAACAGGACTTGAACCTGCACAGCCTTGCGACCAATAGAACCTGAATCTATCGCGTCTGCCAATTCCGCCATACCCGCATATAGGTTTACCTTATTTTTACTGACGGAGAGGTAACACCTCCGTAGTTGTACCTAAAACCCAGTATTTTTCACTCTTAGAATGAATACCTGAATCTTACGTGCCAACCGCACACCGCTTTTCTGCTGAGAATGCCAGTCTTTTCGGGATATTTCGGCGGTTCGGGAACTCGTCAAAAATGGTGTAAAAACCTGAATCTAGCGCGTCTGCCAATTCCGCCATACCCGCGTATATGCTCTTTGCGAGCACTCATATATAATACCACATCTGCGGTATTTTGTCAAGAGGTTTTCGCATTTTTTTTGCGAAAACCTCTTGTTTGTTTTGCGCAGGCTGAACTTTACGGCAATATCATTCATCACGACAACGCCGCAAGATCAAGGCTTGCACCGTATTCCGTATAGACTATATCCATAGAGTCTACAACCGCCTCAAACTCCTCGCTGAATTTGGCATAGGTATAGTTTTCGTATATCTCGTCACGTATTGTTTCCATATATTCCGTGTCCTTCTCACACCGCTTCACGATATGAAATCCGTATTCCGATTCCACAACATAGCTGTGCTCATCAGCGGCAAGATTTATTGCGGCGTCATACACCGCATCAAGCGCATCGAATTTCATGGTGTAGTATCCGTGCTCCGGCGGAAGCTCAGCCTCGTTGTAATCGCTGTATTCACGCATCATATCCTCAAACTCGGCACCGGACATAAGCTTTGAAAGTACCTCTTCGGCGCGATTTCTTACTATCTCTTTTGTCTCTTCGGAATTATAGGTTAAATATATCTCTTTAATACAGATAATCTCATCGCTCTCAAGCACCTTATCGAAATCCGCTCCGTTTTCAATTATTGCTCCTGCCTCTTTCATCTTGTCAAGAACTGTATAGGCAAGTCCTGCTTCCTTAGTCATCTCACGGAAAAGATGGTCGGTAAGATACTGTTCGTCAAGGGCGATAAGATAAGCCTCATCACTTCCGAAGCCGGCGATACTTTGCTCAATATATTCCTCAGCGGCTTTTTTCTCACTTCGTGTAAGCTTTCCGCCGTATTTTTCAGCCATCTTGATGAGCGCATGACGCTGACGTGAGTTTTCCTCTGTAAGGGAGATCACCTCGTTAAGCTCCTCATCAGACAAAACCGCATCTGCACCGAAGCTGTCTCTTTTGTTGTTCAGAAAGAAATAACGAAATTCCTGATATTCCACATTCTCTCCGCCCACACGCATAACTATCTTTTTATCCTGTGCTGTTGGCTGGAGAGGATTTTTTTGAGATCCGCAGGAAATTACAGAAGTACACACAGCTAAAAGCATAACAGCGGATATTAAGGCTTTTTTCATAACAAACCATCCTCATTTCACAAACTAAGCAGACCAAATCTGCGTTTTACGATATTATATCGCACAAATGTGACAGTAGTGTGAAGAACGGCTAATTTCGCCGAAAAATTCGCATGAAACTTTATAAAAGCTATGCTCATATTTGGTATGCTGCGGTGTGCCGCGGTGTTATATCGGTGATAAAATGGGATCAACATTCAAAGAGGGGATGATGGTATGCCGAAAATAAGCGGCGGAAAAAAGCTTTTATCTATGATACGCTCGTATATTGACGACTGCAAAGCCGCAGATTCAAAAAAGCCTATTTTTGCCAATGTGGCAGGGTTCTGCCGGTTTGCAGGAATCTCGGTTGGCGAGTTTCTTTCATATAAGAAGGCATTTCCTTCGGAATTCGAGAGTGCCGGTGCTTATTTCGAAGATGCGGCACTGAATTCCGGAGCTACCGCTTCCCTTGTTGGTATGTATCTCCGCCAATACGGCTTTTGGAACGCCGCGGCTGAGGACGAGATCATATGCGATCACGATATGCTGGCTGACGGCATTTAGGAGGTTGTTTTTTGCATCTTCACGGAAAACCTAACGAAAAACAAGCGGAATTTTTCCGTTCTACCGCCCGTTTCACTGCTTACGGCGGATCACGCGGCGGCGGTAAGAGCTGGGCGCTCAGGCGAAAGCTTATACTTCTCTGCCTGCGTTATCCCGGAATCCATTGTCTCATAATAAGACGCACGTTATTTGAGCTTTCGCAGAATCACGTTACACCGCTCCTTAGTGAGCTGGGCAGGAGTGTTTCCTACTCGGCAGGTGAGCACATATTCCGTTTTAAAAACGGAAGCAGAATCGATCTTGGGTATCTTTCCTGTGAAAGTGACACTCTTCGCTATCAGGGACAGGAATACGATATTATAGCTATAGATGAGGCTACACAGCTTACTGAATACGCTTTCGGCGCGCTCAAAGGGTGCTTGCGCGGAGTGGGAAAATATCCGAGGCGGATGTATCTTACCTGTAATCCCGGAGGAGTGGGACACGCTTGGGTAAAGCGGTTGTTCATTGACAGGGATTTTCGCGAGGGTGAGCGGCCTGAGGATTACAAATTCATCCGAGCCTCTGTATGGGACAACAAGGTGCTCACCGAGCGCGACCCCGAATATGTGCACAACCTTGAGAGTCTGCCGGAAAAGCTCCGTGCCGCATGGCTTGACGGAAGATGGGATCTTTTCGAGGGACAGTTTTTCCCGGAATTCTCACGTGAACGCCATGTCATAAAGCCCTGCTTCATTGAGGGCGGACGCTACTTTGCCGCGTTTGACTACGGTTTTGACCGATTTGCTCTGCTTATATGCGCGCTTTCGGGTGGAATCATGTATGTGACTCGCGAGTTCTGTATGTCGGGGCTTACGCTTACGAGGGCAGGCGAGGAGCTGTCACGCATATGCTTGGAGGAGCGTGCCAAGGGTCATGATATCACATATGCCGCGGCTTCTCCCGATCTGTGGAACAGGCGTCAGGACACAGGCTACAGCGGTTTTGAGATAATAAGCAGAGTTTCGGGTGTTCCCTCTTTGATCAGAGCCGATAACCGCCGCATTCCCGGCTGGCGTGCACTAAGAGAACGTTTATCGGACAAGCTGTACATATTTGCAGGGTGCGATGAGCTTATAAGCTCAATGGAGTCGCTTCTGTGTGACAAACACATGGCGGAGGATGCCGCAGGTGAGCCACATGAGGTAACCCATGCTCCCGAGGCACTGCGGTATGCAGTAATGAGCCGCGTATCCGAAGCACCTACCGTTACCCGTGTTCGGGACGGCGGACTTATCGGGTACTGACGGTACAAACAGTATATAATTGCCTCATTATCCGGAGATGTGGCGATCATATAAATTTATTTTATATTTTTGGAGGTATTTATGGCAATTTCTTCTTTTATCCCTACGGTGTGGAGTGAAACGCTCCTGTCTGAGCTTAATAAACAGTATATCGCGGTACGCAACTGCAACCGTGAGTTTGAAGGCGATATCAAGAATAAGGGCTCTGTCGTAAAGATAGGAGCTATCGGTGATATCAATGTATTTGATTACACCAAGGACACCGATATGGAAGCTCCGCAGACTTTATCCGATTCCGATATCACTCTGACCATTGATCAGGCGAAGGCGTTCAATTTCCAGATTGATGATATTGACCGCGCACAGACACAGCCTAAAATCATGAAAGCGGCACTTCGCAAAGCAGCAAATGCGCTCTCGGATGTAGCGGATAAGTACATATATAATATGCACAATTGTGTTCGTAACGGTCATTATATTTTTGCTGACGGTGTAACCGCTGATAGTATTATCGGATGGATCGCCGAAGCTCGTCAGCGTTTGATCCAAAACGGTGTAACCGACAGTACTGAAATGGTACTTGAGGTATCCCCGCTAATTGCAGCTATGATTCTTCAGGCGAAGCTCAATATTGCTACCGACAACTCAGAAATCATTGAAAGCGGATATATCGGAAATCTTTTCGGCTTCAAAATCTACGCCTCCCACAACATCGTCATTAACGAAGACGGTGTACACCTGTGCTTTGTTCGTACCAGACGTGCAATCGCTTTCGCTGAACAGCTCAACGAGGTTGAGGCTTACCGTCCCGAATCCAGATTCGCAGATGCCGTCAAGGGTCTTCATCTCTACGGTGCAAAGATCATCTATCCTGATGAATTTTTTGTTCTTGAGGCTCTGCCCGGTTAATCGACGCAATAACAGCAAGGGTCAATTACCCTTGCTGTTATTTAAAATAACAATAGAAAGGATGTATATCATGAACTGTACGTCTGTTTATCAGAGTGCCCTTACGCTCATAGGCGAGCAGGCACACGTCCCCGCACTTGATGACTATCAGAAACGCGCCCCCTCGCTTCTCGGAGTAGTCCACCACCGTTTTGTCCGCATTTCCGAAGCTCTTACCGGAACCAAGATTTCGCGAAGTTCACTTCATATCGCATCACTTGAAGATGAATTTCCGCTTAATGAGTCGCTTTTTTATGCGGCATCGTTGGCTCTTGCCTCTCTCCTTATTCTCGATGAACAGCCGGTGCTTGCGGCAATACTTGATGAGCGTGCCGAAGCCTCTGCATCTGCGGCGGCAAAAGATGCTGTAACAGTAACGCCCACAAAAGAGGTGTATCCGGGATGAAGGCTGTAAGGGAGCATATTATAAGTGATTTTTCAACTGCTGAATCAATAAACAATTTCAGACTGACCGCCACCGGAACTCTTGAAAAACGAGAGGGCTTTTCACGAATTGATCTTTTCACATCGCCTGTACGCGGAGCGGTTTCTTCGGAATATACAACCTATATTACAGCCGGCAGCTGTGTATATTCTGTGTCCGAGTCCGGCACGGTTTTACTTGGAGAGCTTACAAACTGCCAATTTTCCGATGATACAGAAAAAGCGGAGATGTTTATAGAATCCGGCTGTGTTTACATTGTTGGCGGCGGCGGATTTTACAAGTACATTCCCGAAAAAAACTCATTGGCTGAGGTATCCTGCTATATTCCGGTAATACGCATAAATGCCGGTTCATCTACGGTCGGTGAGGAACATGAGGAGCGCAATCTTGTAAGTCCGCGTGTACGTGTTTCTGTTCTGACAACTGACACTGCTGAGCGCATCAAGCTTTGGGGAAAGTCTACGAATGTAGTTGGTGCATATATAAACGGCAAGGCAGTAAGAACTGATAAATACGCCATAACATACGAGCCTGACGGAGATGCGTATATAAGATTTTTGGAAAAATACGAAGAAGGCGATGAACTGTTTGTGGAATACGATCTGAACAGCGATAAATATCCGCTTATGCGAAAAGAGTATTTTTCGGCAAAAAAGACCTACGTACACCGCGAAGGGCTTAGAAACAGGCTGTTTTTATACAACGACATCGACGGGACGGTAATAACCTCGGAGTTTGGCGCTTTTCAGACTGCAGAATTGGAAATGTTCGGTTATTTCACAGAATCCTCTTTGTTTTTGGTAGGTGACGGATTACTTCCACCCATTTCAATGCAGTCCCTTGACACAAGGACGGTTGTAATGACAAAAAGCGCGATTCATGAGCTTACGGCATCAAATTCTTCCACTCTTGGCGGCGTATCTACCAAAAAGTTTTCCACAAAGCTTGTAACGCCTGAAATGGGCATCGGTGAAAATTCCGGCATTGTACTCTATGAGGACGAGCTTTACTTTTTAAATGAAAACGGTCTTTACAGGTTTGCTTACAATGCCGAGACATTTGAATATTACGCCATAAGAATCGACTTTGCCGATTACTGCACGCCTCACCACAGTGAGCTTACGAATATGAGCCTGTTTTTACTCAGAAGCAGGCATGAGCTTTGGTGTGTGCACAGTGAGGGCGCGCTTGTATACAGCCTTCGCTTCAAGTGTTGGTTTACCTATTCAGGCTTTAATGCTGTGGGGAGAATGCTTCTGCACATGAGAAACGCGGCGTTTTACAGTGATAATGCTTTATACGGCTTTATTGAAGGAAGCACCACGGACATTGATGCCGGCTTTGATGCCGAATACGTAAGCAAGCCGATTGACCTTGGGGATATTTTTGAAGAAAAGACCCTGTACGGCTTTGGCGCGGCATTTGATCGGATAGAGAATGCAAGGCTTATATGTGAGCTTGAAAATGACAAGGGACGGAAGATAAGCACCGAGCTTAAAGCGGAGGATATCGGAGACCCGTCACCAATAGTTCTCAGAACTCACATGAGGCTGGGACGAAGCAAATATCTGATATGCCGTCTTTTATCCCCTGCAGATGCTGCTCCTGCAAACATACGCAGTATAATGTTCAGATTCCGTGAATCGGGAGGTGCGAAATGATCGCATTACTGTATATTCTCTCCTTTTTAGCCGGTGCGGCATTCTTTTGGCTGTGCATATATCTTCGGACACAAAAAATTAAAAAAGGCGGCACCACAAAAAGCTTTGCCGAAGTCTTTGAGAGTATTCTTAATTATTAAGGAAAGGATTTGTTACAATGAAAGAAAACATAGCATGGCGGCAATTTGAGGCAGGACGCGATTATAACCGCAGGGTCGGACTTTACGAGAATGTTACACTCTCTGAACGTTTCTATCGCGGAGATCAGTGGAAAACCGTAGCATCCGGCCCGCTCCCAACACCCGTTTTCAACTATATCCGCCGAATTACCGATTATTTAATAACTCAGATTGCAAGCTCTAATGTGGATATTTTATATTCCGACGAAAATCTTCCCTTTGTCACCGACAAAAATCACAGGGAGCGCATTGAAAAAGCGGTTGATCTTCTGAATCGCCATGCGGCATTCAGATGGGAGAAATGTGCGCTTGACCGCACTGTGCGGACCGCGCTTCTTGATGCGGCACTGTCCGGTGACGGCGTATTCTTCACCTATTGGGACCCCACGATCCGCACAGGTCAGGTATACACGGGAGATTTTGTTACTGTTACCATTGATAGTACCAATCTTTTTGTTGCCAACGTAAATTCCACGGATATCCAGAGTCAGGATTACATTATCATATCCGGTCGTGAATCGGCAAAGAAGCTTCAGGATGAGGCACTTGCCTGCGGTGCTTCTCACACCGATGCCATGAAGATTCGCCCGGATGAGGATCTTCACTACGGTTCGGGTGACTGCGCGGCATATGAAAATCTTGATTCTTCCGTAGAAAAGGCTACTTACATCATTAAATTCAGCCGCGATGAGAGGGGATACATACAGTTTGAAAAATCCACCAAAGACTGTATCATAAAGCGAGTTACGACCGGGCTTCGTCTGTACCCTATCGCAATGTTCAATTGGATTCCCACAAAGAACTCCTACCACGGCACATCGCCCATAACCCCTCTCATTCAGAATCAGAAGTACATCAACAAAGCGTACGCCCTTGCAATGAAGCACATGATCGACTCCGCCTTTACAAAGGTGGTATACGACAAGACCCGTATTCCGGAGTGGACAAACGAGGTCGGTCAGGCTATCGGCGTTGTGGGCGGAGACATACACGGTGTTGCCGCATCCATTGACCACGGTGACATTGATGACAGATTCACTGAGATCGTGGAAAACGTTATCGGCAACACCAAGGACAGCATGGGTGCAACGGAAGCCTCCCTCGGTGAGGCATCTCCCAACAACACTTCCGCCATCATTGCCCTTCAGGAATCAAATCACATGACCCTTGACTTTGTAAGAAGCGCGCTGTTCGGATGTATCGAGGAGCTTGCCTCAATCTGGGTTGACTTCATGTGTGCTTACTACGCGGACGGCAGAATGGTTCTCACAGGTGACGATGTTCCCTATGATCTTGACTGCCGTGTGCTTCGTGAGGAGCTTATTTCCGCAAGAGTAGATGTTGGAACATCCACAAGATATTCCAAGGCATCGGCTCTTGCCGAGCTTACAAAGCTGCTTGACGGCGGACATATTACGCTGAAGCAGTATCTTGAGCGCATCCCCGACGGAGTAATTCCCGGACGTGAATCGCTCATTGCCGAGCTTGATGGCACGGCTGATATAAAATTGGAAGCAGACAAGGAGGAAACAAAAAATGCAGGAAAATGAGATAAAAGTAACAGAGACCGCCGCTGAAAACACTACGGCGGCAGAGGAATCTACGCAAACTCCCCCCACTGCCGAGCAGGCGGCAGAGATAAATGCCACCAATGCGGCAACGTCCACCGGTAAAATCAGCGATGACGGTCAGGGGGCGGCATTTTTTACCGCCGCAGATGTTCGCGCCATGAGCCGCACTCAGGTAAGACGGAATCTTACAAAGATTCTCAAATCCATGGAAAGCGACGAGTTTTAAGCCACAGGTATATGTTAAAAGAATGTCGGAAGAATTATGATATTTCTTCCGACATTCTTGACAAGCGGCAATGTTTTTGATAGAATTATGGCGTAACATTTTTTATGCAGATTACAACGGAGGACCGGATGTTAAAAAATATCCCTAACATTTCTATAACTATCATAATCTCTCTTTGCCTTTTGCTTTCTTCCTGTGCTGATACTTCCGTGAATTTGGCAAGTTCTCCGACGGACGTTAGTGTTGCCCTCGCGGAGAAATCCGCCGAAAATTACTCAGAAGAAGCCATTGCAACTCTGTATGACGTTGTTTTACCCGAGGTCGATGGGTCTTCCGCTTCAATGCGCGCATATGCGGAGGAGCTTTCCGATTATTGGCTTTGCAAAATAACCGAGCTTACCGTGGGAGATGAAGCACTTGCCGCAAAGTTTGAAGCCTACACGTCGGATTTATCCCGTGAGCTTTCGAAAGAAGCGGAAAAATACCGTTCCGACGGTACTGCTCCATATGGAAGTGCTGTAACATATGAGCTTATAATGAAACGTGCAGAAGCACTTGAAGTGTGGTATTACACGCACTGTTACGAATAAACTTAACGACCGGAGCATAAGCTCCGGTCGTTTTGCGGTGCGTGAAAATATTTTAACCCAGCTTTGCAATAGCCGCGTCAACTGCCGCAAGCTGTTCGATGAATTTTTCCTTCTTCGCCTTTTCAGCTTCAATAAGCTTTTCGGGTGCTTTTGCAACAAAGCCCTCGTTTGCCAGCTTCTTTTCAACTCTGTCGATCTCGGAAAGGTACTTTTCTCTCTCCTTGTTAAGACGCTCACGCTCCTTGGCGAAGTCTATAAGCTCACCAAGCGGTATAAATACCGATGCGCCAGTTGCAACTATCTGCACTGCGTTCTCATCAGCATAGGAGTCTGCAAACTCAACCTCGGAAGCAGAAGCAAGCTTCTCGAAGAATTTTACGGTATCGTCGGAGTATGTTGCTCTGTCGGCGGTGACAATGATTAGCTTCGCTTTCTTTGAGGGGGCAACGTTCATCTCAGCGCGGCGGTTTCTTATGAGGGTAATAGCCTCAATGATCTTCGCCATCTGCGCTTCTTCCGTGGGGAACTCAAAATCCTTATTATACTTCGGATACTCCGCGATCATGATAGACTCGCAGTCGTGGGGGATAGCCTGATAGATTTCCTCGGTGATGAACGGCATGAAAGGATGGAGAAGCTTAAGAGTCTCTCCGAGAGTGTAGCAAAGTACATTCTGTGCCGTAGTATCACCTGCACTGAGTCTCGGCTTAACAAGCTCGATGTACCAGTCGCAGAGGATATCCCAAATGAAATCGTATATCTTTGCAAGAGCAACGCCAAGCTCGAACTTGTCAAGATTTGCGGTTACTTCGCCGATAAGGGTGTTGAGCTTTGTGAGAAGCCACTTGTCCTCAGCCTTAAGCTCAGCGGTAGCGGGAAGCTGTACCTTATCAATGGTAAGATTCATAAGAGTGAATCTTGAAGCATTCCACAGCTTGTTTGCAAAGTTTCTCGCCGCTTCAACCTTCTTGTCGGAATAACGCATATCGTTTCCGGGCGCGTTACCGGTAATAAGCGCGTAGCGGAGTGCGTCTGCACCGTAGTTGTCGATGATCTCAAGGGGATCAACGCCGTTGCCCAGGGATTTTGACATCTTTCTTCCCTGCTCGTCGCGTACAAGTCCGTGAATGAATACGTGCTCAAAGGGAGCTTTTCCGGTGTGCTCAAGGGCTGAGAATATCATTCTCGATACCCAGAAGAAGATAATATCGTATCCGGTAACAAGCACGCTTGTGGGATAGAAATATTTCATATCCTCGGTCTCGTCGGGCCAGCCGAGAGTTGAGAAAGGCCAGAGAGCGGACGAGAACCATGTGTCAAGCACGTCCTCCTCCTGACGCATAGCCTTGCCGCACCTCGGGCAGGTGTGAACGTCGGTTTTGGACACTACCATCTCGCCGCAGGCGTCGCAGTAGTACGCAGGGATGCGGTGTCCCCACCAAAGCTGACGGGAAATGCACCAGTCGTGAACATTTTCCATCCAATTAGTATATATCTTGGTGAATCTTTCGGGTACAAACTTAACATCACCGTTTTTGGAGGCATTAAGAGCCGGCTCGGCAAGAGGAGCCATCTTTACAAACCACTGATTTGAAGTGATAGGCTCAACAGTTGTGCCGCAGCGGTAGCAGGTGCCTACATTATGGCTGTGAGGCTCTATTTTAACAAGATAACCGCCTGCTTCAAGGTCCGCAACGATAGCTTTGCGGCATTCGTAGCGGTCCATGCCCTCATACTTGCCGCCCTTGGCATTTATGGTACCGTCGCCGTTCATAACGAGGATATTTTCAAGATTATGACGCTGACCTACCTCAAAGTCGTTGGGGTCGTGTGCAGGAGTGATCTTAACGCATCCCGTACCGAACTCCTTATCAACATAGCTGTCTGCAATAAGCGGAATTTCGCGTCCAACAAGAGGCAGAACAAGCATTTTGCCCACAAGCGAAGCATAACGCTCGTCTTCGGGGTTAACAGCAACCGCGGTATCGCCGAGAAGCGTTTCCGGACGTGTGGTAGCAATAATAACCTCACCGGAGCCGTCCTTGAAGGGATAGCGGATGTGCCAGAAGTTGCCCGGCTGCTCGCTATACTCAACCTCGGCATCGGAAAGGGCGGTCATGCAGTGCGGACACCAGTTGATTATGCGGTTTCCGCGGTAAATAAGTCCCTTATCGTAGAGATTTACGAAAACCTCCTTAACAGCGCGTGAGCATCCCTCATCCATAGTGAAGCGCTCGCGAGTCCAATCGCAGGATGAACCAAGCTTCTTAAGCTGATTTATAATTCTGCTTCCGTACTGATGCTTCCAATCCCAAACGCGCTCAAGGAACTTCTCGCGTCCGAGGTCGTATCTTGTAAGTCCCTCGTTCTTTCTGAGATTTTCCTCAACCTTTATTTGGGTTGCTATACCTGCATGGTCTGTACCGGGCACCCACAGAGTGGAAAAGCCCTGCATACGCTTGTAGCGGATAAGTATATCCTGGAGAGTCTCGTCAAGAGCGTGACCCATGTGGAGCTGTCCTGTTACGTTTGGAGGCGGAATAACGATGGTAAAAGGCTTCTTTTCGGGATCGCGCTCAGGGGTGAAGTATCCCTTATCGCACCAATTTTTGTAGATGCGATCCTCAAATTCCTTTGGGGCATAATTCTTTGGAAGGCTAAGTTCTGTGTTCATTTTGTATATCCTTTCGTTTGTTCGTATCGGAACATAAAAAACGCCCCAACACTTTTTGTGTCAGGGCGCATAATATGCGCGGTACCACCTGATATTTCTATCTTTGCGAAAAGCTTACACTTTTCTCTCCCTGTAACGTGGGATAACGGCATTTGCTACTTAACCTGTGGCCATGCCACGGATTGTTCACTCAGCGGCTCGAGGACTACTTCGAAAACTCCGCGTGACCGCTTCACACCGAACAGCGGCTCTCTTGACACGCTCGGAAGTCTACTCCTTCCTGTTATTGCCTTTACGGTATTATACCATATTATATATATGTTTGTCAAGAGTGATTTTGCATTTTATCAGCAAATTTACCCGGAAGGCATTTTGTCTAAAATATCTATACAAATATATGCAAAGTGACGCATACCAAAAAATCGCCCCGCGCTATTTTTTAATAATTCTATCGCCCTGAAGCTTATCGAAGCACTCACACGGCAAATACGCATTTCGACATTATTGTACATACCGCACTTAAATGTATTATATTCGCGCCTGTATACAGTTTATTGTGCATATTTCGTCAACAAACGTGAACAGTTTTGAGGGTTGTTCCTGTATGCATAAAGCGATGCATATTTCCATGACCGTTTATACAGTATATGCCCAATATGGTATATGCTGGTAATTTTTATGGAAAATTCTTGTTAAATTCGTATATTGGTGCACGAAACCAAATTGACTATTCAGTTCAAAGTGACCATTTTTTACAAAAGGGGTTGAAATTTTCCTCCTTATCGGTTATAATATTATTTGCTTCGCATGACCGAGGTTCTGTTGTGACGCAGTTTTCGTCACCGTGAATATTTTAATAATTCCTGTCATATAATCAAAAAGCCACACCCTTCGGTCACATTCCGCCCTGCCCTGTTCTGTCCTTCGAGATTCAGGAATCGGCGGCAAGCATTACGAAAGGATATATTTTATGGACTATATCAGTCAAACCAAAACAAAGCAAGGAGGTGCACAGAAATGAAGCTCTTCAATAAAAAGTTCGATATCAAATCACTTTCTCTGCTCATGGCTTGTGCAATCGTCTTTGCCTGCGTTGCGGCGTGCATCATCACAGCTTCTCCGAGCACAGAGGATACAGACCCGGTTATCACCCAGGTTCTGACCGCCGGAAACGGACCTGTGCGCGTAGTCGCCCCCGGAGTTGTCACTGATACGGTTATTACATCGGATAATGATACCGCAGACTTCACCTCAGCACCTGAGGAAATAATCACGGTCCTTTCCGGTCAAATCGTAGCAAGTGCCCCCGAAATTGATTATACCCCCGAAACCACTACCGCAGCGCCTGAAACCACGGCAGCTCCCGAAACTACAGCAGTTCCGGAGACCACAGCAGCACCCGAAACGACGGCGGCACCTGAAACAACCGCCGCTCCTGAGACTACAGCAGCTCCCGAAACAGAGCCTCCTGTAATCAATCTTCCCCTCCCTGACCCTAACAGCGGAAAGCTTGTGGACGAGCTTGGACTTATACATACCGTCGAAGCTCCGGCTTACAAGATAACCGATGAGGAGCTGATTCTTGCGGCTACGGTCATTCAGCTTGAGGTAATGGGAAACGGTTCAAGTCTTTATGCGTTTGAGGATGTGCAGGAGAAGTATTGGGAAATGCTTTCTGTGGCACAGTGCATACGCAACAGAACAGACAGCGCAAGATTCCCCGGCACTGTAAAGGAAGTAATACTTCAGTCTCACACCACAAAGAGCGGCAAGATAATGTATCAGTTCAGCCCTGCTGACAAGCTTGCTCTTTATACACCTACCGAAGAAGCTCTTATCGCCGCACGCGAGGTTCTTATTGACGGCGTAACCGTGCTTCCTTCAAACTACTACTATTTCTGCGCAACACGTATCACCGACACCTTTGAAAAATACAACGATTATATGCTTATCAAAGACGCAGACGGTGTGTACGACAGAATCGAAGGACATCTTACCACATTCTACGCAGGACACAAATAAAAAGAAAAAGCCTTGATGCAACGCATCAAGGCTTTTTTGTACCGTTTACGCTTTTTCATCAAGCTTTAGCATACGCCAAAGCTGGGGGACGGAGCTGAGTATAACCGTTCCGATCATGGTAAATACCATTTCAGGCAGCATATACGTGCCGTTGTAAGCAAGGGAGTACGCCCATACATTGTTCCATGTTTCGGGCATTGAGGATTCCCAAATGGTGACACCGGTTATGTAGTGGCACACCATGCGAAGTACAAGTGCCGCCGCAATTCCGACGCACATTCCGACTCTGCCCTTTCCGGCAAAAAATCCCGTAATGCCAAGAAGTGTGAATGCCACGAGGTAGTCAAAGAGTATGCATACCACAAGCACTGTGGGAGTAAGACCCCATGCAAAGCATTTGCTGAGCATAAGCTGTATCACAGAATAAATAAAAGCTGTGCCGAAGCCCCATTTAGGTCCGTGAAGCAGTCCCGCAAGGCATACAGGAAGCATGGAAAGCACTGTCACCGAGCCACCAAGCGGCAATTCGTAGATAATGAGCATACTGAGCACTGTTGACATTGCGATAAGGATGGCGCACTGCACCATTTTATGGATATTACGATTTTTCAAGTAATAACCTCCCAAAAAATAAATTCTCCGAACAAAACAACCGTGTTCGGAGAATTAAGTGACGTGTGAAGCAGTGTTTGCTTCGCAAAAACTGCAAAGCTGTATTTGCTTCGCAAAAACTGCAATTCAGTGTTTGCCGCGCAAAAACCGCTATCGCGATATCCCTACGTCGGAATTACCCGTACAGGTTCAAAGGGTTCGGTCAAAGACCGTCTCAGCCAAACGCATCCGTGCACTGATGTGTTCATAAAGCGCCCCTGTGTCGATTATTCAGTTTGGAGTGATATTATTATATCACGTTTTTTTCGCTATGTCAACTATTTTTGGGAAATTATCATTTTTTAATATCGGTTATGTAACGGAATCGGTGAAAGCGAGTATATCCCAACGCCCGAAGCTCAGATTCGGAGCGACGCAGGTCATCCTCGGTGTTATACCCCGGAATAAGCGGCAGTCTTATGGTAACTTTGTCCGCAAAGCGGCTGAGATGGGCGAGATTTTCTTTTACAATGCGGTTTTCACATCCCGTATAGGCGCGAAAAATATCACCGTTCATATCCTTTACATCCACCATATATTCGTCAATAAGACCGTCCACAAGGCAAAGCGCGGAGTTTGGCACAGCAAGACAGGTTTCAAGACCGAAACGCCACAGCTCCCCTTTACTTTTGACATAGCGGATAAATTCGGCGATAAATTCAGCCTGCAATAAAGGCTCACCGCCGCCAAAGGTCACTCCGCCACCCGTGGCGGCAAAATACAGCGAATCCGCCTTTATTTTTTCGTAAAGCTCCGGGATGGTGTACTTTTTCCCAAAGTCCTTTCGCTTGCACTGAGGATTGAGACAGTATTTACACTCAAGCGGACAGCCGCGCCCTCCAACGAGGGTGGTAACTCCCACGCCGTCTGTGCCGATCCTGTGTCGAGATATACCTATAGCGGTAAAAGTCATGATTCTGTGTCTTCGGGTGCGCCCGTGTGAAACGGAATCGCGCCTGCCAGCATATATTCGTCGGGATCATCAAAATTCTCAGTCCCCTCGGACAGAAGTCCCGGCACAGCAGGCTCGCCGTCAGTATCACACGCGGTATCATTGCAACTCTCCTCATCCGTATCCGGAAGATACGCTATGTCTCCGTCAAGCACCACCTCGGTGATTTCATCCGGCGGAATCATTTCACCAAGAAGCTCCTCCGAAACTACCAAATCTCCGTCGCATCTGCCGTTAATAAGCTCGTCTATTGTTTCAATTGGATTGCACGCCGTTGCATTCAGTGCAATAACGCCTGCGGATACGCCTGCCAGCGCAACTTTCACACCGCGGCGGCGACGCTCGTTAATTTCACGTTCAAGATATCGCACCTCCGACTCGCATCTCGGGCAAGTGCCGGGACAGTCCCCCTTGTGGGTGCATTCGGGGATATCAAGAGTAATCCCGTTTGCTTTTGCGATATCACGGCGTATTTGCTTTAATGTATTACATTTTTGTTTTCCGTTCATGCGTATACCTCCTTTGGTGGTAGCACATATTTATGTGCTGTATATGATTTGACGAGTGGGATCGGGATTTTGTTCCGCATATACAAAAAATCGGCAGAGTTTACTCTGCCGATTTTCTATAAACCTTTTAATAATGTGAGATTATTCTTCCTCGCAGCCGCAGCAGCACTCGTCATCGTCGCACTCGCAGTCGAATTTCTCGTTGCAAGCGGGGCAAGTGATCTCAGAGGGATCTACGGTCTCGTCGAAGTATACCTTCTCACCGCAAGCGGGACAGGTAACCTCATAGAAAACCTCGTCATCCTCATCGCAGCAGCAGTCGCAGTCGCAATCATCGTCATCGCAGTCACAATCACAATCGCAGTCGCAATCGCACTCGTCGTCAAGCTCGTCGAGGCAGTCGTAAACTTCCTCTTCAAGCTCGCCAAGATCGTGATCAAGCTCGTCAAGATATGCGCTGTGGGTGTCGATCTCATCCTCAAGAGCGTCGATCTTGTCCGCCATATCGGAAACAAGCTCAAGAAGCTTTGCAATAAGCTTACCCTCAGCCTTGGTCTCGTCAAGGTTAAGACCCTCTGCAAGACCCTTTAAATATGCCGCATTTTCAAGAAGTGTCATGATAATATTCCTTTCATTCAGGGAATTTTTCCGATTTATTGTGTTCGGTCACACAAAGCACAGCTTATGCGCGCTCAAGATATTCGCCGGTTCTGGTATCGATTTTGATAACAGTACCGATGTCGATGAACAGCGGAACCTTGATGGTTGCGCCGGTCTCAAGAGTTGCAGGCTTGGATGCACCGGTAGCGGTGTCG
This sequence comes from uncultured Clostridia bacterium, assembly GCA_904501985.1. Classification (GTDB taxonomy): domain Bacteria; phylum Bacillota; class Clostridia; order Oscillospirales; family CAG-272; genus Flemingiibacterium. The sequence continues at coordinate 10,621 of CAJGCT010000014.1, read as the reverse complement.
CCCTTGAAGCCGGGTTCAGTGTCGGTTACTTCCAGCTCAACGAACATGGGAGGCTCAACTGCGAATACGTTGCCCTTGTAGGAGCAAACTCTGCACATCATATTTTCCTTAACGAAACGGAAGTTGTCGCCAAGTACATCGGGACCGATAGGAAGCTGCTCAAAGCTCTCCATATCCATGAAGTAGTAAAGATCGCCGTCATTGTAGAGATACTGCATCTCTTTTCTGTCAACGATAGCGTTCTCAAACTTATCGGTGGGGTTGAAGGTACGCTCGGTAACAGCACCGGTAATAACGTTCTTCATCTTGGTGCGAACAAACGCCGCACCCTTACCGGGCTTAACGTGCTGGAATTCAACTACCTGCAGGACCTGACCGTCCATTTCAAATGTTACACCGTTTTTAAAATCTCCGGCTACTACCATAATTTCATAATCCTCCAAAAAATATAAGTTTATGTCGGGTAAGTACCCGGACATTTACATGGGTATATAATATTTTACACCATTTTACGGATTTTTTCAATAGGTTTTGGCAAAGAAATGTGTATGTTTACAAAATATTCACAAAGCCTATTTCTAAAAATATTTACATTATTATATTGCAAAAAAGCACAATATGTGATATAATTTATTAGTTACGACAAAGAGGATGAATACTGCATAAGTCCTATGGGCACATTCATTATGATTTCATCACAGCTTATCGCCTCACACATCGGAGACAAAATATGAAACGCTTACTTCCCTTTATAATTTCGCTTATCCTTATTCTTTGTTCCTGCGGCGAGCGTACCGTCGTAAAAAATGACTTTATGATGGATACGGTGATAACATATACAATAAAAAGTCCCGTGGCGGACAAAATAATTGACGAGTGCCGCGAGATTTGCGAGGAGCATGAGGATATTTTCTCGGCATACGACGAGGACAGCGCAGTTTCGCGCTTCAACCGCGACGGAGAGCTTGTTACTGTGGACTTCGTTCCACTTGAAAAGGTGCTTCGGGTCTGCAAAAAGCTATATGCAGAAACAGACGGTGCTTTTGATATAACGGTCGCCCCTCTTGTGAAGCTTTGGAGCGTGAATCATGCCTCTGAGAGCTGGACGCCCCCTGAATACGCTGAAATTGCGGCACTGCTTCCCCATATCGGCATGGACAAGCTTTCATTTGGCACTGCCACCGTGTCAAGAGACAGCGACATCACGCAAATCGACCTTGGCGGTGTTGCAAAAGGCTATACCCTCGGTACTGCGGCATCCCACATACAAAATAACTACGGGACGGCATCGGGAACGGTAAGCTTCGGCGGAAATATCGCCCTTATCGGCAGAAAATCCGATGGAACACCGTGGAATGTTGGAATAAAGAATCCCTTTGATACAAGCAGCATTATAGGCACGCTCTCCCTTGATTCAGGCATTGTTGCAGTCAGCGGAGCTTATGAAAGATACGCAATGCATGACGGTAAGATATATCACCATATCATCGACCCCAAAACCGGCTGTCCGGCAGAATCCGACCTTGCCTCGGCGGCGGTGTGGGTAGAGACCGCCGATTCCGACTCCGGTGCTTTGGCAGACGCCCTTTCAACGGCACTGTTCGTCATGGGGCACGACAAGGCGCTTGAATTTTACAATCACATTAAAACCACCGGTTTGGCAGAGCTTGCTTTTGAGGCGGTTCTTATAAAAAACGACGGCTCTGTTACCGTCACAAGCGGACTTAAAGAAAGGTTTTTAACCTATGAAAAATAAGCTTCGGGCGGCACTCAAAATTATTGCCGCGATCCTTGCCATTGCCGCGCTCATTGCGCTGTGCGTTTGGCTTTTCCCTGTTGTGCTCTCCCTAAAAGAGCCGCAAACAAGGGATGCCTTTCGTGAATTTATCGAATCCCTTGGAATATTCGGCGTATTTGCAATGCTCCTTTTGCAGATAGCGCAGATTGTGGTTGCCATTATCCCCGGCGAGCCTGTTGAGATACTCATGGGACTCATGTACGGCACATTCGGCGGACTTTGTCTTACGCTTCTCGGCATTATCATCGGTCAGATTCTTATTTTCTTCGGAGTTAAGCGTTTTGGCGTTGGATTTGCCGCAAAATTTGTGGACGTGAAAAAATTCGAGGAGCTGAAATTTTTAAAATCCCCACAGAGCCGTGACAGTCTAATATTTCTGCTCTATTTTATCCCCGGAACTCCTAAGGATATACTCACCTACTTCGCTCCCTTTACGGGAATACCACCTTTAAGATTTATAGTAATCGCCACCCTTGCGCGTATTCCGTCCATTATATCATCCACATGGGCAGGTGCTTCCATATCGGACGGAAGCTTTATAAAAACTCTCGTTATATTCGCGCTCACAGGTACGGCGGGAATTGTTGGCATAATACTAAACAACTACATAACAAAGAAGCATAATACACAAGATTAAGGAAGAAAATGATAAAAGTAACAAACGAACAGATTGAAAAACAGTACCGCATCATGCACGCGGTGCGCGAGCAGAATAAAAAGCTTGACACGCCGCCGAAATGCTTTATTCGCACCTTTGGCTGTCAGCAGAATGAAGCCGACTCCGAACAGCTTCGCGGAATGGCGGCGGAGATGGGATATCTTCGCTGTGACACGCCCGAGGAAGCGGACCTCATACTTGTAAACACCTGTGCTGTCCGTGAGCACGCGGAGCTTCGCGCACTTTCCGTAACGGGACAGTTCAAGAAGCTTAAAGAGAAAAATCCGGCACTTATGATAGGCGTGTGCGGCTGTATGGTGACACAGGAGCACCGCATGGCGCAGGTCAAAAAGAGCTACCCTTACGTTGATTTTCTCATCGGCACGGGTATGCTGTATAAATTCCCAGAAATTCTTGCGGATAGGCTTTCCGGCGGTCGCCGCTCATTTACGGTAGATGCCGCCGAGGGGTCTGTGGCAGAGGGGCTTCCAATCATCCGCGAGTCTAAAGCCACCACCTTTGTAAGCGTGATGTACGGATGCAACAACTTCTGCTCATACTGCGTTGTGCCCTACACCAGAGGCCGTGAGAGAAGCCGTGAGAGAGCGGACATTATCGCCGAGGTAAAGAATGTTATAAGAAACGGCGCAAAGGAAATAACTTTGCTTGGTCAGAATGTGAACTCGTACTCATCCGAGGGACGTGATTTTGCCGATCTCGTGTCTGAGATATGTGCGCTTGACGGCGATTTCATCCTCCGCTTTATGACAAGTCATCCGAAGGATGCTTCAAAAAAGCTTATTGACGTTATGGCTGAAAACAAAAAATGTGCAAAGCAGTTTCACCTGCCGCTTCAGTCCGGCTCACGCCGTGTGCTTGAGGTGATGAACCGAAAATATACGCCCGAAAGCTACCTTTCCCTTGTTTCCTATATGAGAGAAAAAATGCCGGATATTGCAATTTCCTCTGACATCATCGTAGGATTCCCCGGCGAGACCGAGGAAGAATTTGAGGAGACACTTTCCATGCTCCGCTATGTGGAGTTTGACATGATCTTCTCGTTTATATACTCCCCCCGTCCCCTGACTCCTGCGGCGGCGATGGAATGTCAGATTCCGCCCGAGGTTAAATCCGAACGTTTTGACAGACTTCTCGCACTTCAGAATGAAATATCCCTAAAAAAGAATCTTCGTCTTGTGGGCGGCACCGAGCGTGTACTTATTGAGGGGGTCAGCAAAAATTCCGAATCCATGCTCATGGGCAGAGCCGATTCGAACAAGCTTGTACACATCCCACGCACTACCGACACCGAGGCTCTTATCGGAAGCTTCGCCGACGTTAAGATAACAAAAGCCGAAACCTTTGCCCTTTTCGGCGAGATAGTAAAATAAGTCAAAAATAATATTTAATATAAAAGGAGAAATATAAAAATGGAAATTATGGAACTTGCCGCAGAGCTTGGCAAAAAGATCAAGGACGATCCCCGAATCACTGCTATGAAGGCGGCTGAAAAGGCATATGAGGAGGATTCCAAACTCCGCACACTGATGGTAGAATACAACGCGCAGTCTACCGCCCTTACCGAGGAATACAAGAAGCCCGAAAAGGATACCGAATTTATAAAGCGCATCGAAGCACGCATAAACGAGCTTTACCACGAGATCACCGAAAACCCCAAGATGATCGCGTATCAGGAGGCTCAGGAGGCAGTAAACGTCCTCATGAACGAAGTCAACTCCGAGATCAGCTTCCAGATCACCGGTGAGCGTCCCTGCACACACGACTGCTCATCCTGCGGCGGCTCCTGCGGTCACAACCACTAAGATTTGAGTTTCAGGCGGCGGACGGTAAACAACCGTCCGCCACCAAAAAAGCACCGTTATCGGTGCGACGCCTGTGCCAAACCGTGGTTTGACATTGACGTGACACCGATACAAAAAACTTTAATGAAAAGGAGTACAACTGCGCCATGACACCGATGATGCAGCAATACTTTGAAATAAAAAATCAGTACAAGGATACTATCGTATTCTACCGTCTCGGCGACTTCTACGAGATGTTTTTCGACGACGCAAAACTTGTGTCAAGAGAGCTGGAGCTGACTTTAACGGGCAGAGACTGCGGTGAGGCAGAGCGTGCCCCCATGTGCGGAGTTCCCTTCCATTCCGCAGACGCTTACATCGGCAGGCTTGTGGAAAAGGGATACCGTGTGGCAATCTGCGAGCAGGTGGAAGACCCTGCTCTTGCCAAGGGACTTGTGCGCCGCGAGGTCATCCGCGTGGTTACGCCCGGCACGCTTATTGATGCAGGACAGCTTTCCGAGCAGAAAAACAACTATCTTGCCGCCGTGGCTTCGGTTGACGAGCGTGTGGGCGTTTGTTTTGCCGACATCTCAACAGGTCAACTCTGCGCAACATATTTTGACGGCGGACGGCGTTTTGAGAGACTTACTTCCGAGCTTTCCGTATATATGCCAAGCGAGATTATACTCCAAGGCGCTCCCGGTGAGCTTCGCTCTGCCGGTGAATTTATGGAAAAGCGGCTTGACACCTTTATAGTGCCAAAACAGTCCCACAGATACGATAAAGCCGCCTGCCATGCATCTGTATCAAAGCGTTTTGGCGGCAAGGTGGAGCTGAGCGAAGAAAATCTTCCCGTAACTCTCGCTATCGGCGCACTTCTCTCCTACATTGAGGAAACTCAGAAAACCGACCTGTCCCATCTTACCGAGCTTAAGGTGTATTCCGACGGTCAGTATCTTGAAATGGACGTTTCCACAAGACGTAACTTGGAGCTTTGCGAGACCATGCGCCAAAAGGAAAAAAGAGGCTCGCTTCTCTGGGTTCTTGACCACACAAAGACCTCTATGGGCGCAAGAATGCTCAGAAAATGGGTAGAGCTTCCTCTTATAAATCTTAGTGACATTGAGCGACGTCTCGATGCCGTATCCGAGCTGTTTGACGGATTTATGCTCCGCGAGGAGCTTGCCCTGTCAATAAAAGGCGCGCTTGATCTTGAACGTCTTACCACAAAGCTTGTCTACGGCACAGCAAACGGCAAGGATCTTGCCGCAATAAAGCAGACGCTTGCACTGCTCCCAGACATAAAGCTCCGTCTTGAGGGTGTACACAGTGCAGAGCTTTCACAGCTTTACCGCGAGCTTGATCCCCTTACCGACCTTCACGAGCTTATCGCCTCCACTATCGTTGACGATCCGCCTTTCTCCGTGCGCGACGGCGGAATCATTAGAGAGGGTGCTTCCGACGAGATTGATTACTTAAACAGCATTATAAACGACTCCACCGCCGTAATAAAGCAGCTTGAGGAGCGTGAGCGTGCCGCAACAGGTATTAACAAGCTTAAGGTTGGCTACAACCGCGTGTTCGGCTACTATATTGAGGTCACACGCTCCCAGATCGACCTTGTCCCCGACAGCTACATAAGAAAACAGACCCTTGCAGGTGCTGAGCGTTACATTACAAAAGAACTTAAGGACACCGAAGCAACACTTCTCGGTGCCGCTGACAGAGTAAACAGCTTAGAATACGAATTTTTCCGCGAGGTGTGCCTAAAGCTCACCGAAAACGCCGCAAGGATCAAGAACGCCGCCGAGATAATAGCGAAGCTTGATGCGTATATCTCCCTTGCAGACACCGCGGTGCGCGGCGGATACGTGCGCCCCACCCTTGATCTCTCCGACAGAATCGAAATTACCGACGGCCGTCATCCTGTGGTGGAAAAGTTCGTTGACGACAGCTATTTTGTTCCAAACGACACCCTGCTTGACACAAAAGACAACCGTCTTATGCTCATAACAGGCCCCAACATGGCGGGTAAATCCACCTATATGCGTCAGACCGCGCTTATTGTTGTCATGGCGCAGATCGGCTCATTTGTTCCGGCGCGAAGTGCTCATATCGGCATATGCGACAGAGTATTTACGAGAGTGGGAGCTTCGGACGATCTTGCCAGCGGTCAATCCACGTTCATGCTTGAAATGAGCGAGGTTGCAAACATTCTAAGAAATGCCACAAAGAAATCGCTTATTATCTACGATGAGATCGGGCGCGGCACGTCCACTTATGACGGTATGTCAATAGCACGTGCAATTGTTGAATACACCGCCGGTCCGAAGCTGTCCGCAAAAACGCTTTTCGCCACCCACTATCACGAGCTGACTTCCCTTGAGGAGACCCTCCCCGGAGTTGTCAATTACAACATTGCCGCAAGGAAAAAAGGCGACGATATCACATTCCTTCGTAAAATCGTTCGCGGAGCGGCAGACGACAGCTACGGTATTGAGGTTGCGAAGCTTGCAGGCGTACCGAACTCGGTAATTGCGCGTGCAAAGGAGATCCTTGCCGAAATTGAATCCGCCGCGCCCAAGGTTATCACCGTGGAAAAGGAAGCTCCTGCCGCTACCGATGAAATAACCGTTGAAATGATGATGGCGCAAAACGCCGCCGATCATATACGCGCTCTGAGCCTTGAAACGCTCACCCCCATCGAAGCCATGAACGAGCTGTACAGCCTAAAAAAGATGCTGTCATGATATTAAGCTGCCAAAAGGAGGATAAGCATGGGTATAATAAGAGAACTTGACTACGATACTGCCGTGCTTGTGGCGGCAGGAGAAATGATCGAGCGTCCGGCTTCTATAGTTAAGGAGCTTGTGGAAAACTCAATCGACGCAGGCGCAAAAAAGCTTACCGTTGAAATACAGAACGGCGGAATCACGCTTATCAGATGCAGTGACAACGGCTGCGGTATGGAAAAAGACGATCTTCCGCTTGCAATAAAGCGGAATGCCACAAGTAAGATACGCACATCCGAGGATATCGCTAAAATCATGACTCTCGGATTCCGAGGCGAAGCACTTGCTTCTATTGCCGCCGTTGCGGATCTGCGAATCCGCTCAAAGCGCGCCTCGGACGATGTGGGATGTGAGCTTGAGATTCATCCCGGAATGGCATCTCCCACGCTTACTGATGTGCCTATGTCTGACGGTACTACCATAATCGTGGAGAATCTCTTTGCAAACATTCCGGCAAGACGGAAATTTCTAAAAAAGGATTCCACCGAGGCGTCCCACATAAGCGACCTTTTCGAGAGGCTTGCACTTTCGAATCCGGGTGTCGCAATGACGCTTATTATCGACGGAAAGCCGCGATACACAACGCCCGGTGACGGCAATCTCAGGCACACCATCTACAGTATATTCGGAAACGAGTTTGCCGGCAAGCTTATTGAGCTTGACTACATGGGCGACGTTAAGATGTATGGCGGTGGAAGCGTCAATATAAAAGTAACCGGCTTTATCGGAACGCCGGACAACAGCGGCGGTACACGTCAGCATCAGATATTTTTCATAAATTCCCGTCATGTAAAAAGCAAGTGCCTGCAGGCGGCACTTGAACAGAGCTATGTTTCCTATATCGAAGCCTCACGCTTCCCTGCCTGCGTTATATTTGTTTCGATGCCACCGGAGTTTGTGGATGTAAACATCCACCCAACAAAGCTTGAGGTGAAATTTGCTTCGGACAAGCCTGTATTTGAGGCAGTGTATTATGCCGTGCGCGGCGCGCTTGAACGGTATATCCCCCGTCCGAAGCCGGATTTTGCCGGTAAGGATTCAAGCGAAGTAAGCTACGAGATGATGAAAATGCTGAACGCTTTCACTCCTATTGAAGAGCGCGGCGCATCTACATCTCCCAAGCCTGTTTACAACAATCAGCGAAATGTAAAGGCAGGTCAGCTTTCAATTTCCCCACAGCCCATAATTCCGCCGGATTCCGCGGTCATTACAATAGACGGCACAGAGACACGCATGATGGATGAAATGCGCACTCACGGGGATGTGGCTAAAAACACGCTGGAGCAAGCTCCGCCGCCTCATATGGATGAGCTTGAACTGCTACGAAAGGACACGCCGTCCGAGGACTCAAAAAGTAAGCAGGAGCTGTTTCTTGAAGAGTTGCCCCCTGAGCTTGACGGCACAATGACAGCAAAAGACGGCAATCCGCCGATGCCGCAGAAAATGTATCTTGGGAAAATCGCCCCCGAGGTAGATGAAATGGTATCCGGTCCGCGTCAGAAGTGTGTAGTCTCCGACAAAATGCCGAGCCGTATGAGCGATGAGGAATTTGAAGCACTGCGCCGTGAGTATATGACAAGCGGCGGCGAAAAAGCGCAGAATCTTCCGGATATTCCTTCGCCCTCTGATATAAAGCCGTCGGAACGCCGTGAAATACCGCAAAGACCTGTCCCCGAATACAAAATCCTCGGCGAAGCCTTTCTTTCATACGTATTTGTTGAAGTTGGCGACAAGGTGCTTATAATCGACAAGCACGCGGCTCATGAGAGAATAATTTTCGAGGACCTTAAAGCTAATCTTAAAAGAAAGCTCTACTCCGGCGATATTCCAAGACAAATGCTTCTCTCTCCCATAACCGTGGAGCTGACACCGGCACTTATTTCCGCCGCAGAGGATTATTTCGAGGATATATGCGCCATAGGCTTTGATTTTTCCCTTTCCGACCACCGCAGGGCGGAGATATCCGCTATCCCGGCTGAACTTGGTGTGAATGAATCACGCGCCATCTTTGAAACTATCGCCGAACAGCTTGCAAACGGTACGGGAAGCGCCGCTATAACCCGTGACACGCTGTTTGAAAAAGCGTTATATCAGGCATCCTGCAAAGCCGCAATAAAAATAGGCCGTGAATACGATGAGGGACACCTCAGGTGGATATGCGACAAGCTTTTGGTGCTTGACGACATCAAGGTCTGCCCCCACGGACGTCCTGTGGCATTTGAAATGAGCAAGTCCGACATAGAGCGGCAATTCAAGAGAATTTAACTTTCCGAAAGGACAAAAATATGTTTACATTATTAAAGCAAGAAGGAAACGCACGCCGCGGACAGTTTGAAACTGTTCACGGAACTATACAGACTCCCGTATTTATGAACGTGGGAACTTGTGCCGCAATAAAAGGCGGCATATCCACAATGGATCTTCGTGACGTGAAATGTCAGGTGGAGCTGTCAAACACTTATCATCTGCATCTTCGCCCCGGTGACAAGCTTATAGCCGAAATGGGCGGCATACACAAATTCTTCAATTGGGATAAGCCGGTACTCACCGACTCCGGCGGATTTCAGGTGTTCTCTCTGGCACAGCTTCGAAAAATTACCGAAGAGGGTGTACGCTTCGCGTCCCATATCGACGGTGCGCGCATATTTATGGGTCCTGAGGAATCCATGCAGATACAGTCAAACCTCGCCTCAACTATTGCAATGGCGTTTGACGAGTGCATCGAGAATCCCGCTCCCTACAAATACGTAAAGGACAGTATTGCAAGAACAACACGCTGGCTTGAAAGGTGTCGCACCGAGATGGACAGACTCAATTCTCTTGAGACTACCATCAACAAAAATCAGATGCTGTTCGGCATAAACCAAGGCTCTACCTACGCCGATCTTCGTGTTGAGCATATGAAGCAGATTCGCGAAGTGCAGTGCGACGGCTACGCTATCGGCGGTCTTGCGGTAGGCGAATCCGCCGAGGAGATGTACGAGACCATCGACGTTGTTGAGCCCCATATGCCAAAGGATAAGCCGCGCTATCTTATGGGCGTTGGAACGCCCTGCAACATCCTTGAAGCCGTTCACCGCGGCGTTGACTTCTTCGACTGCGTAATGCCCAGCCGCAATGCACGCCACGGCAACATTTTCACATGGCACGGCAAAATGAATCTTTTAAACGAGAAGTACGCAAAGGATCCGCGCCCGATTGATGAAAACTGCGGATGCCCTGCCTGCAAGGCTTACAGCCGCTCCTATATACGCCACCTCTTCAAGGCAAAGGAGACCCTCGGTATGCGTCTTGCGGTGCTTCACAATCTCTACTTCTACAACGAGCTTATGCAGAAGATACGCGACGCTCTTGACGCAGGCGAGTTTGAGAATTTCTACCGTTATTACAGAGACATTCTCGGCGAGCGTAGTGAGAGCTGATCGGGAAATAATAAACATCCACCCGCCAATGAAGTGAACCCAAAAGTTTAGACAAAAATCAAAATTAAATCATTTGCGAATGAGCTCGGTATTGAACTGGGCTCATTCCTTTTAATTTGAGAGAAATTCTTTCGTTGTTGTAGTAATGT
>CAJGCT010000013.1 GCA_904501985.1 uncultured Clostridia bacterium | reverse complement strand
CCCCACAACCTTCCCATCAAGCTCCACCACAAAAACAGGGCGGCTGTCATCTGCAATTATTTCGATAAGCTCGGTTGGAGTGAATTTAGTTCCATTCACGCGAAAAAGGTCAGGGCGTCCCTGCCTGTGCACCTCCTCAACCTGCATGAGAAGATCAAGCAGCCGCTCCGTATCGCTGGGGCAGGCACGGCGTATTGTAGGTTTCATTTTTTCTTACCTCTCTGTCATATGGAAATATTTTCACACGGATATTTACATCCGCGATTCGGTATGCTATAATTATGCTGTATGATTTTCCTAGGGGGGGGATGATGTATGAAGTCAAAGGCAAAGCTGTACTTTACGCTGTTTTTTGAAATGCTGAAGCTCAGCGCATTTACATTCGGCGGCGGCTATGTAATCGTGCCGCTGATGAAGCGAAGCTTTGTGGAAAAGCACGCGTTGCTTACAGAAAAGGAAATGCTTGATTATACCGCCGTAGCGCAGAGTGCACCGGGAGCTGTGGCAGTAAATGCGGCAATTCTCGTTGGTATGAAGACCGGCGGAATCCTCGGCGCGGCAATAACGCTCCTTGCCACGATTCTCCCTCCGCTTATAATAATCACCGCTGTGGCTCTTGTATATGAAGCTTTCTCCGAAAGCATCATTATCGCCGCCGTGCTTCGCGGTATGCGCGCCGGCATTTGCGCCGTTATAGCCGACGCGGTGCTGTCCATGATATCCGCGGTAACAAAGGATTTCACAAAAGGTAGTCTTTTCGGATGGCTTCGCATACTAATAATCCCCGTGTCATTTGTTTTGGCGTTTGTTTTCAAAGTGAACGCCGCCGTCATTGTTTCTGTGGGTGCTGTGTTAGGGGTTATTACCGCCGCACTGAAATGGAAGAAAGGCGGTGCGAAATGATTTTTCTAAAGCTGTTTTTAGCTTTCGCCAAGGTGGGGCTTTTCAGCTTCGGCGGAGGATACGCCGCTCTCCCTCTCATAAGGGATATGATCGTTTCGGAGCTTTCGTGGATGACCGAGGAAGAATTTGCGGACATTATGGTTATTTCAGAAATGACTCCCGGTCCCATCACCATCAACGCCGCCACATTTGTGGGTATAAATGAGGCAGGTATTGGGGGAGCTGTGGCGGCTACCCTTGGGTTTGTATTTCCGTCCGCTGTAATAATCTCCATCCTCGCAGTGCTTCTTAAAAAATACGGTGATCTGAAGCCTGTACGGCATATTTTATCGGTAATGCGCCCCTGCGTCATCGGTCTCATCGCCGCGGCAGGCGTAAAAATGCTCCTTGAAGCCATAGGCGAGGGATCATTTATGCATCCTCACATTGATGTTTTCACGGTTATTATATTTTTTGCCGGAATCGCGATAATGCGAAGGATAAAGCCAAGCCCCATTGTCGTAATGGCGGCAAGCGGAGTGCTCGGCATTATTGTATACGCTCTGCCGTCACTTTTACACTAAATAAGTATAACACAACGCTTACACTTGTGTATTACCGTTGTGTTTTTACTTTGTTAATTATTTATAAATAAAAAATTAAAATATAAAATCCGAACAACCGTTTGCTTTTTTTGAAAAAGTATGGTATAATTATTCTGTACTACAGAAAAGATAAGTATTCGGAGGTACAAGTCTGAAAAATGGGTCATGTTTCAGACAATAAAGTTTTGTGCCTTTCGCATCTCCGATGCGAATTCCCTAACGGAAACCAGCACAAAACTTCATATGTGTTAGAAAGGTATGGTCATAATTATGGCAGACAAGCTTACCAAACGCGAGCGTGAAATATACGATTTTATTCTCAACGCCATTCGTAACGAGGGCTACTCCCCCAGCGTGCGTGACATATGCAACGCACTTGATATGAAAAGCACATCCACGGTTCATACATACCTTGCAAAGCTTGAAGAAAAGGGCATGATACAGAAAGACCCCGGAAAGAGCCGCACCTTGCGCGTAGATAACGGCGGTACGCAGAACAGTGCCACCGTGCGCGTGCCTATCCTCGGCAAAGTAGCGGCAGGTATGCCAATACTTGCAGTTGAAAATTACGACGGATACATTGACTTCCCCCGTCCGTCATCAAGAATGACGTCCAACGACCTTTTTGCGCTGAAGGTGCAGGGAGAGAGCATGATCGAAGTGGGCATAATGGACGGCGACCTTATTGTGGTGGAAAAATGCAACACCGCCAAGGACGAGGACATTATCGTTGCGCTTGTGGACGATGAAGCCACGGTAAAGACCTTTTACCGTGAAGAAAACCGCTTCCGTCTCCAGCCGGAAAACTCTTCGATGAAGCCTATCTACGTAAACGAGCTTATAGTTCTCGGCAAGGTAGTGGCATCAATGAGATTTTACAGGTAAATAACGGACAGAAAGATACCGAGCCAAATTTATTGGCACGGTATCTTTTTTGCAGCTGGTGTCATGCCAACCGCAAGTATGCCAAGTTCATATATAATATTTGACAACTGCGAGATTTTGTGGTATACTATAGGATGTGTAATAATGTTTATTCGGAGAATGCATAATGACCGCTATCAGTCTTAGCAGCGTTTGCCTTGAATTCGGAACAGACGTTATACTTGACAAGGTCTCCTTCAGTCTCAACGAGGGGGACAAGCTTGGCATCGTAGGCGTAAACGGAGCAGGCAAATCCACGCTTTTTAAAATAATACACGGGGAATATACCCCAACCGACGGCTCGGTATTCATTTCCAAGGACAAGACTGTGGGTATGCTTGAGCAGAACACAGGTCTTGAGGGCGACAGCACCGTTCTTGACGAGATGCTTGCCTCTTTCTCTGCACTTATCGCCGATGAGAAACGCCTTGAGGAGCTTCAGCGAAAATTAGAGGAAACTCCGTCGGATTCTGCACTGATATCCTCATACACCTCGCTTACTGACCGTTTTAAACGGGCAGGCGGATATGAATTCCGTTCAAGATGCAAAGGTATTCTCAAAAATCTCGGTTTCGACGAGCGATTCCATGACCTTAAGATATCGGGGCTTTCCGGAGGACAGAAAACCCGTCTGGCTCTGGCAAGACAGCTTATAACCTCCCCGGATATACTCATGCTGGACGAGCCGACAAACCATCTCGACATCGAAACCCTTGCGTGGCTTGAGGACTTTTTATCCGGCTACAAGGGAACGCTTCTTGTTATATCCCACGACCGCTTCTTTCTTGACAAGGTCACAAATAAGACCCTTGAAATCGAAAACACCCATGCGGAGCTTTACAACGGAAATTATTCACGGTATATGGTCCTCAAAGCCGAAAACCGTGAGATCCGTGAGCGGCAGTATAAAAATCAGCAAAAAGAAATCGCTCGCATAGAAGCGTATATCGAACAGCAGAGACGGTGGAACCGTGAGCGCAACATCATTGCCGCCGAGAGCCGTCAAAAGGCACTTGACCGTATGGTAAAGATAGAGCGTCCGGAGGATCTGCCGGAGAAGATACGACTCTCCTTTACCAAATCAGGAGAAAGCGGAAATGATGTGCTCACCGTAAAGAATCTTGCCAAAGCATTTCCAAACAAGCCTCTGTTCTCGGACGTATCTTTCCTTGTAAAGAAGCGAGATCATCTTTTTATAGCCGGTCCAAACGGATGCGGCAAATCCACACTTATAAAAATAATAGCAGACAAGCTGTCACAGGACGCCGGAAGCTTTGAGTACGGCTACAACGTGACTGTTGGCTACTACGACCAGGAAAACCAGAATCTTGATCCCGAAAATACGGTGCTTGACGAGCTGTGGAACTGCTACGAGGGTCTGACGCAAACGGAAATACGCTCGGCATTGGCTCTCTTCCTTTTCAAGGGCGATGATATCGAAAAAAAGGTGTCCGTCCTCAGTGGCGGCGAAAAAGCGCGCCTTACACTTTGCAAGCTTATACTCTCAAAGATGAATCTTCTTATTCTGGACGAGCCTACAAACCACCTGGATATAAACTCCCGCGAGGCTCTCGAAAACGCCCTCTCGGAGTTTGACGGAACTATTATAGCGGTATCGCATGACCGATATTTCATCTCCAAGCTTGCCACCCGCGTGCTTGACCTCGGAAGCCGACCTGCACTTGATTTTATAGGAAGCTACGAGGAATATAAGGCTCACAAAGCAAGGACAGCCGTGTCCGATTCCCCTGCACCGCAGGCGGTAATCACCGACGCCAAAGAGCAGTACCTTAAAGCTAAGGAACAGGCATCGGAACAGCGGCGGCTTCGCACGCGCATGAAGAAAAACAAAGAAGAAACGGCAAAACTCGAAGCTGAGCTTGAAGAGCTGGCAAAGCAGCTTGCTGATGATGCAATACAAGCCGACTACGTCAAGGTGAACGAGCTTTACACAAGACAGACCGAGGCGGAAGAGCGACTGATGGAGTTATACGAGGAGGCAGAAGGCTTTGAAGAAGACTAAAATGCTGGTATGCGGCATAACCATGAACTGTGCCGGTACGGAGAAATCATTTCTCTCATTCTTATCCTGCCTTGATTTTGACAGATTCGATGTGACTCTGCTGCTTGCAAAGCGCGAGGGATTACTGCTTGACCAAGTACCAAAGCAGGTGAAAATTGAAATCATGGAAAAATACGGCGATATGTTCCTGCTTTCCGGAAAAAATGCAATAAAGACCCTCCTTAACTGCTTTGTAAAAGAAAATCCGTTGACGCTTTTTGAGATTTTTCCGTATTTTCTGAAAACGCTGTTCTCTAAAGGCGAAAAACGCAGTTCCGCGGCAACGTGGATGTGGATTCACTTCATGCAGAAAATGCCTGCCGTAAAGGAGCCGTACGACATAGCCGTGGCATATTGGGGAGACCGCACAATGTTCTATATGTGCGACAAGGTGAATGCAAAAAAGAAGATCGCGTGGCTTCACTTTGATTACTCCAATCCGCCCCGTGATGACTCTATTTACCTTGGTTATTTCAAGAAGTGCGATAATGTTGTAACGGTATCAAAGCTTGTCGATGATTCGCTGAAGAACAAGCTGCCGGAAATTGCCGACCGCACCGTAATGATGGAAAACATCACAAATCCAAAGCAAATATGGGATCTGGCACTTATAGGCGACACATTTCCCGACACTCACTTCACAGGCAAGCGCATTCTGACAATCGGCAGAATCAGCGAGCAAAAGGGACTCGACATGGTAGTCCCTGTACTCAGACGGCTTCGCAACGACGGATTTGATGTGCGCTGGTATGTGCTTGGAGACGGCGAGGAGGATTATAAGCAGTATATAGCCGACCTTCTCCTTAAAGAAGGTGTGCCGGACATGATGATATTCCTCGGCACGACGCAGAATCCTTACTCTTACCTGCGCGACTGCCACATATACGCTCAGCCGTCACGTCACGAGGGCAAGCCTATATCGGTAGAGGAAGCAAAAATCATGTACAAGCCTATCCTTGCCTCCCATTATCTTTCCGCCCCCGAACAGCTTGAAGGCGGAGCACTCGGAGTAATCTGCGACATATCATCTGACGGAATTTACGACGGAATAAAGAAACTGTTAACGGACGAATCGCTCTGTGACACCCTTTCCGAGACACTCTCCGCACGGAAATTCGGAAATTCGGAGGAAATCGAAAAGTTTTACAGGATGGCACAGTGATTTCTACCCTGCCAAGCTAAAAATATTGATAAAATGTAAAATTCAAAATATTATTGAAATAGTAACCTGCAATATGGTATAATATACGCAGGGAATCCCATTCCCATGGGCTTCCGCGGCTTCGCCGCTCCGCGCCATAGCGCGGCTGCGCTATTGACGGCTTTGCAAAAATGCCCTTGCAAGCAAGCATTTTTGCTTCATGGTATAATAAAAACAATAAACCGTCCGCCTCGGCGGATGAACGGAGGAACTACATTGATTATTCAACTTGAGGAAGCAAAATATAAGCTTCAGAATATGCGTGCCGACATAGATGAGCTGGCATCGGCACTGCGCATTGATCAGCTGAAAAGTGAGGTTGCCGAGGACGAGGCAAAAACCATGGAGGCTGACTTCTGGAACGATGCGGAAAGCTCCAGCAAGATGCTTCAGCAGATCAAGCAGAAAAAAGATAAAATTTCCGCATTTGAGGCTCTCAAAAACCGTCTTGAGGACGCTATTGTTCTCGCAGAAATGGGAATTGAGGAAAACGATGAATCCGTAGTCCCGGAAGTAGAGTCCGAAATGGCAGAGGTCATCAAAGAAGAAGAACGTCAGAGAATCGAGGTTCTGCTCTCCGGCGAATATGACCGCAACAACGCAATTGTATCGTTCCATCCGGGCGCAGGCGGAACAGAGGCGCAGGATTGGGCACTTATGCTCTACCGTATGTACACCCGTTGGGGTGAGCGTCACGGTTATACCGTAAAGCTGCTTGATTGGCTTGACGGCGAAGAAGCCGGAATAAAAAGTGCAACTATAATGGTTGAGGGTACAAATGCTTACGGATATTTAAAGAGTGAAGCCGGCGTTCACCGTCTTGTTCGCATCTCTCCTTTCGATGCATCCGGACGCCGCCAGACATCCTTCGCATCCGTTGACGTTATGCCGGAATTTGAGGATGACGGCAAAATCGAGATTCGCGACGAGGACATTGAAATCACCGCTCACCGCTCATCCGGTGCCGGCGGTCAGCACATTAACAAAACCGACTCTGCTATCCGTATAACTCACCTTCCTACCGGTATAGTGGTTGGATGTCAGACCGAGCGCAGTCAGCTTCAGAATAAGGAAACCGCTCTTAAGATGCTCAAATCAAAGCTGATGGAAATAAAAGAGCGTGAGAATCTTGCGCGTATTGAGGACATAAAGGGCGTTAAGAACAACATCGAGTGGGGCAGTCAGATTCGCTCCTATGTATTTATGCCCTACACCCTCGCAAAGGACAACCGCACCGGCTATGAGGACGGCAACATTTCCGCTGTAATGGACGGCGAGATCGACGGATTTATAAATGCCTACTTAAAGCAGAACGCCAACAAATAAGTGTAAAATTTTTTCAACTGTAAAAACAATTTCGGCTGTGCCACTACATGATGGCACAGCCGAAATTTATTTTTCATAATCGTTGTTTATTCTTCCTCGGTAACCGATTCGATAGCCTCTATAGCCTCGTCAACAGCGGCGGAGATTTCATCATCTGACGAACAGCCGCAGTCGCAGCACTCTTCATCGTCAAAACGAAGATCACCCAGCATATCTTCATCAAATTCCCAAGCCTCGTCACAGCAGTCACATCCGCAGTCGCAGGAAGCAAGGAGCTTCTTTTCCTGTGCCTTTTTCATAAGCTTGACAACAAGGAATATAATACCTGCGGCGGCAATAATAGAGCCTGTGATGATAAGTGCGAGCTTAAACGGAGTGATACCGGACTTTTTGTTATACTTTCTCATTATATCGTACCTTCCTTTTCACAGAATAGTATTTTATATTTTCATTATAGCATACATGTAAAAAAATTCAAAGACTTTTTTATGAAATTATTGTAAAGTCGTTATGACATATTACCAAGTGTATGCAAAAAACCTTTATTTTACCCTGTTGTTCTTTTTTATCATCCTGACATCCCGTAACATCTTACGGCTGTCCTTGAACACCTTTACCTTGCTGTCACGGTGATTTACCACACGAACCGGCATTTCGCATATTACAGCGCCCATATTGCGTGCCATAATAAGCACCTCAAAATCGAAGGCAAAACCGTCAACAACACACTCGGAGAACACTTTGTGTGCCATCTCTTTTCTGAACGCCTTAAAGCCGCACTGGGAATCCGACAGCTTAAAGCCTGCCGCCAGGCAGAGACACTTTATATATGCCTTGGATGCAAGCTTGCGAAGAAGGGTGTATCCCCCGTAGCCGTCTTTTGTCAGATTCCGTGAACCTATGATAACATCGGCATCGGGAGTCTTTTGAAACATCTTGGCGACGCCCTTCACAACATCAAGACCGTATGCAAGATCACAGTCGGTGAACACGATAATATCTCCCACAGCATTCAAAACGCCGTTTCGGATTGCCGCGCCCTTGCCGCGATTCACCTCATACCCCACGGCACGTATGCGGCTGTCGGCGAAGGACTCCACCGCATTGCGGCATCCGTCAGTGCTCCCGTCATCGGAGAAAATCACCTCATAATCATCGAAATTAGCCGCCATATACTCGGAAACCGTTTTAAGTGTGCGGTCTATTATACTGCTTTCATTGTACATTGGTATGCAGAGTGAAATTTTCATTGTAAAATCCGTTTCTATCTCTTTTTGTAAACAAATATATCAAAGTCCGCCGTTATTTCAAGATGTGTCAGCTCGTCAAGCTTTGCCGCATCCTCCCTTGATGTTTTGAACGCATAGGGAGTCATCATAAACAGCGGCTTCAAGTCTTCGCCGCGGCAGTCAAAGGTATAGCTTACCTTTCTGCGGCAGACCTCCTCAAAGCCTGCGGGAAGATCGCGGCGTCCCTCGTTCTCGTAAGCGTTTTGATATATGGCACGCTTCAGCTCATACAGATGCCTTGTTCCGGCGGCACCTACTATAAGAAGTCCGTCGTCCTTCAGTACCCTTGCAAATTCCGCCTCGGCAATTGGTGCAAACAGACTTATGACACAATCGGCAGACTTGTCGGCAACGGGAAGCTCAAAAATGCTGGACACGCCGAAAAACGAGCTGTGCCCTGCCGCCTTGGCACGTTTTGCCGCCTTATCGCAGGCATACTTTGATAAATCAAAGCCATATACCAACGCTCCTCGCTCTGCCGCGGCTTCGGAATAATATCCCTCGCCGCATCCGGCATCTATAACTACCTTTGCATCACCAATCGCATGAGCGACCGCTTCGGCAAACGGACGGTAATATCCCTTGTCAAGAAACGCTGTGCGCGCACGCACCATATCACGGTCATCTCCGGCAGTACCGGATGCCCGTGTGAGCGTGACATATCCGCTCTTTGCAATATCAAAGCAGTGTCGGTGCACCTCGCAGTAAAGACTGTTTTCTTCCCTTGCAATGGGTGAGCCGCAGAACGGACAGCGAAGTATATTCATAATTATGCCCATTCCTTTCTGCGGTTATATTTCTTAGGTCTCTGTTTTAACAAGCTTTGCGTGAAGTGCTATTCGTCCCACATAATAGGATGATGCATCGTCAGACGGGGTGCAGGTAGAAAGCGTTATTATCTTATCCTCACCGGTAAAGGTCATATCCTTACTGTGCTCGGAGTTTGACTGCATTTCCTCGCAGAATCTCACAAAATCTTCGTCTGACATAAACTCCATGCGAAAATACTGATATGTATACACCGTCTGGAATATGGCAAAAGGCTCATATGTGTATATTCCGTCAAATGTATATATTTCAATAAGCTTGGAATTAAACACTTCCTCATCCCGGAACAGCATAACATTGTTGAACATATTGCCGTCAAGCATATTATGCCCATAAAATACGGTGTTACGGTTGTTTTCGATATTTTCGTCAGCGCGGAAATCGGCATATATTGAGCCTACAACGAGGAAATCTCCGTTCCACGCACGGTTGAGATAATACTCGTTATCCTCACCCTGAACGATTGGGAAGCTTATGTTTGTACCGTCAATATGGATGTAACCGTATATGTCGGGATTAACCGATTTAAGATAGTTAAGATTAGCCTTTATCTGCTCAAATTTCGCATTATGCTGTACGGTATCGTCCCCCGGCACATCAGATTCGTCAAGTGTCAGCGAGGAATAGTAGTCAAGCATAGCGGGCGACTGCGAAAGCTTGAGGGCAGGTGACACAGCGTGCTCCGGACCAAGGTCGCCGCTAAATATATTATCCGCAATATCTCCGTAAACCGCATCTCCGCGCCTGTAATCAATAAGGCGGGAAACCAGCGATCCGGCACTGCCAATAAAAACGCAGGCACAGACAAGCATCACAGCGTAGCGTACAAGGTCGCGTTTACTAAAGCGAGAGGATTTACGGCTTTCATCACAGGGTGCTATATCGTCAGCGGTAAGTGAGTCAAGGGATGCGGCAAACAGCTCGCGGTCGTCTATAATCAGCTCTGCTTCCGTATATAACACGGCATCCTCGCCGATTTCAGCATCCACTTCATCCACAGCTTCGGGACTATCTTCGGCAGCATCCTCGGTTATATGGTCAGCGTCGGTATTCAAAAAGCGTTTATTTTTTATATAATCAAAAAAATCTTTGAGGCTCAAAGAAGCACCTCCGAGAAAAATATTCTACCCTTTATTATAAATCAAATTTTATCGCTTGGCAAGCATTATTCCGAAACTTTTACAGTTTACTAATAAAATTTCGCCTGCATATCGCATAAAATCCGGATTTTCAGAAAAGCATCGGGACCGAACAGCAATCTTGCCGTTCAGTCCCGTATTTTTTAGTCTACTTTTGCAAGATATTCCTTCTGCTCCTCGCTGAGCACCTCAAGGCTTGCACCGAGCGCACGAAGCTTAAGCGTTGCCACCTCGTTATCGATCTCGCGCGGAACCTGGTATACCTTCTTGTCAAGCTCGCCTGCGTGCTTAACAAGATATTCAAGGCTCTTTGCCTGAATCGCAAAGCTCATGTCCATGATCTCCGCAGGATGTCCGTTGCCTGCGGCAAGATTTACAAGTCTGCCCTCTGCAAGAAGATTGAGAACACGTCCGTCGGGCATTTCGTAGCCCATGATATTGGGCTTACGCTCCCACTGCTTCTTTGCCATTCTGCCAAGTGCCATCTTGTCTATTTCAACATCAAAATGTCCGCTGTTGGCAAGCAGAACGCCGTCCTTCATCTTTTCAAAGTGCTCGGCGCGGATTACGTCCTTGCATCCTGTAACGGTGATAAACAGATCGCCGAGAGCACACGCTTCATCCATAGTCATAACGCGGAAGCCGTCCATTACAGCCTCGATTCCCTTAACG
Source organism: uncultured Clostridia bacterium (assembly GCA_904501985.1). Classification (GTDB taxonomy): domain Bacteria; phylum Bacillota; class Clostridia; order Oscillospirales; family CAG-272; genus Flemingiibacterium. Next base: position 24,524 of record CAJGCT010000013.1, on the reverse strand, counting down.
GGGTCAATCTCGGTTACGATAACATTCGCGCCCATACCCTTAGCGCGCATTGCAACGCCCTTACCGCACCAGCCGTAACCTGAAACGACCACAGTCTTGCCGGCAATTATAAGGTTGGTGGAATTCATAATACCGTCAAGGGTGGACTGACCTGTGCCGTAACGGTTGTCAAACAGATGCTTGCAGTCTGCATCGTTTACGTCTATCATGGTGTAATCAAGTAACCCTGCCGCCTGACGTGCGAACAGACGGTGAATACCTGTTGTTGTCTCCTCGCATCCGCCGATAAGGTTTTTGCCGTACTCGCGGCACTCGCCGTGGAGAAGGTGAGTAAGGTCTCCGCCGTCGTCGATCATAACATCGGGGCAAAGCGAAAGTGTCTTCTTAAGATGCTCCTCATATTCAGCATCGGTTACTCCGCGCCATGCGTTCACCTCAAAGCCCAGGTCAACCAGTGCCGCCGCAACGTCGTCCTGAGTTGAAAGAGGATTGCATCCTGTCACATAAACCTCAGCACCGCCTGCCGCAAGAGTTATGGCGAGATATGCGGTCTTCGCTTCAAGGTGTATGGACATTGATATCTTTTTGCCTGCAAAGGGCTTGTTTTTTGTGAAATCCTCGTTGATAAGATTCAGTACCGGCATATAGCTCTTTACCCAATTGATCTTATCGTGTCCGCTTTTTGCAAGTGAAATATCCTTAATACTGCTCATTTTTATTCTCCCTTATAATTATATTCTTTATATCAGTGACAGCTCGGATGCCGCCGCCTCCCAATACTTTTCGGGAAGCACCTGTCCGCCGGAAATTCCGTCCGCCGCCGCTATTTTCCACGCAAGCGCCACGCATCTTGCCGCGTGGTCGTGCTCATCAAACATGGAGCGTATAATGCACTTCGCCCACACTCCGGCTCTCTCATACAGTCCACTCCGATGAAATTCCGTCAGCATTTTATGCTTATCGTAGTCTACCGAAACCGAGCGGTATCTCCATGAGCCGCGATTTGATTCAAGTATAAGCATGCGTGAGCCGTGATTTCTGTCCTGTGGAAGTCCTACGCTTGGGCAGAAGATGACACGCTTTCCGTTAGCCTCAGCCACGCCGCCGCGGTGAGTATGACCGCACAGAAGCACGTCACCGCCAATATCCGCCGTATATTTGTCAATAAGCTGAGGGCGGTTCATTATCCATTCCTTGTTATTTTTCGGCGAGCCGTGACAGGCGGTTATACCTGCTGCTCCCTCGGGGTTGATATCGAGGCATATGGGCATCGCCTCAAAGCGGTCAAGGTCATCCTTTGTAAGATTTTCGTATGTATACAAAAGAGAGCCGCTGCTTGACGTGTAGCTCCATCCGTCCTCCGGGGCATATCTGTGGCGGATAAGGTAATCCTCACGGTTTCCGCGCACGAAATAACAGGGGAATTCCGCTCTGCACTCGTCAAGGAGTCTTAGTGTATTTTGCGGATAGGGGAAATCGGTAAGGTAATCACCAAGAAAGATTATGCCGTCAATACCGTGGCCGCGCCGCTGTTCTTCAACGATACACAAAGCATTTTCCAGTGCCATGAAGTTGGAATGAATATCCGATATGACCGCAAATCTCATGTTTTTTCCTTCCCGAAGCACGCGCACGCACAGTACCCCTGATTTTAATATATACATATCTATTATACGATTTTTTTGCGTGTATGTCAACAAGAAACGCGCAAAAAAACATCAAAACCGCATAAAAAAGCAGGAATTCCTGCAAAATGGTGGGAATTGGCAAGCCGGAGGCATATTATAGGGTATATAAAAACAAGGTATCGCGGTGTGATACCTTGTTTTGGTTGAATTTATCGAAAATTGGAATTTACGTTGTACTATTGCATATAGAAAAGGATATATGTTTTAGAGACGACAGATTATTTTACTTTTTCAAAATAATCGTATCCTATTTTCATGTCTCCATAGTCACTGCTTGATTTGTCATTGTTGAACACATAGCTTAACTCCTGCTTTTTATATCCCTCGCCGTAATCAAGTATAAGTACGCCATCAACAGCAGTATATGTTCCCTCATAATACTCGTTGAAAGCCGTTGTTCGCTCGAAAGTTCCGTTTGCTCTGAATATATATGTACTGTTATTTAAACGTTCACTTTCCCACGCTCCAACAATTTGTGAGTCGATATTTGCATTTGAACATGATGCCATGAATATTAAAAGCGCAGACAAAAACGCAGCAATATTTTTCTTTTTCATAAAACTCTTTCTCCGCTTATTTGTTTTTTGCAATTATAGAATCAATGGTGCTCTTCGCTGTTTCGGGGGACGTAAGACAATCAATATAATATGTTTTTCCAGTGCTTGTGAATAAACAAAGATACTTATTAGTCTGTGCGTAAAGCTTCATAAACACCCCGGGATTCATATTTTTAGGGACACCATCGAAATCACAAGCAACTGAGCATACCTGAATAGACGCAGAAACTACATCTTCTACCTTTATTTCAAAGTTTTTTGTATTAATCTGACCTTTTATTACTTCTTGAGTTACCTCTAGATAGGTAAACTTAGATTTTGTATACTTTGAAAAGTTACCTATTGCAATTTGTCCGGCATCTATACCTATGTATAATATTATTAATCCCAAAATCGAAGCTGCTGGTACATCTGGTTTATAAACCTGATTAGTTAAACAAAGGTAAAATATCCATATTCCCATGCAGGTTAATGGGATTCCCACTACTGCAGCAATAAGAGTGTTTTTTAGGTAATCCTGAACCTTTGTTTTCATTGACATAATAATGTTGTTTTCCATCGTTAATCTCCTTCATCTTTTGTATAAATAATACCGTCGCGCACATGCGCCACAACATTATTATAACCTAATTCAGGTTATTTGTCAATACCCTAATTCAGGTTATACTATAATTTATATATAAATTCATTGTAAGGGGTGATTGTAGTGTATCCGCGTATACGCGATTTAAGAGAAGATAAGGATTTAAATCAGACTGCCGTTGCAAAAATGCTTGGTATGTCGCAAACAGGATACTCAAAATATGAAACAGGAGAAAACGATATTCCGACCGCAATTCTAATTAGGCTTGCGAGATTTTACAATACAAGTATTGATTATCTCCTTGGAGAAACTAATAGAATTGACAGATACGAGTAAAATCAATCACAACACAAAAAATCCGCCTCCGATGCGTACATCGGAGGCGATATTTTTATAAACTCTCAAACATATCAGCAAGCTTCCTTGCCGCATTATAAAGCACCTTTATACCGTCCACCACATTATCCTCTGTGTAGTCTGCAAAGTGTCTGTCAGCCTCAAGGGTGAAATAGCCGCTATAGCCAATCTCCTTAAGTGCTCTTACTATAGGGTCAAAATCAATCTGCATGGAAAACGGAACTTTATGACTGTCGTGCCACTTATCATTGTCGTGGATGTGAAGTGCGCCAAGCCGCGGACCAAGTGCCTTTATAAGCTCAACCGCTGATGTATTTGCACCGCGCATCTCCGCATGACCGATGTCAAGGCAGGCTACAAAGAAATCATCGCCTACTGCATCAAGATGGGCATTGAAGCTCTCCGGAGTCATACACGCCGCAAAGGATGCCTGATCCTTCTCATTGTCCCAGCACCACATATTCTCTGCGGCGATCTTCACACCGTGCTCCTTGGCAAACGGGAGAAGCTCAAGATACATCTCCGCATTTACCTCCGGGGAAGCGTTGTTGTCCGGGTGAATTACACATATCTGCCCACCTGCTTCGGCAGTGCACTCAATGGCACGCTTCAAATACGAGCGTATTTCGGGGCAGTATGTTGGAAACGGAGCGTGAGACTGATTGCATACGATTCCGTTGTCAAGACCGATTTTTTTAAGACGCCTTGCAAACGCGAGATAATCACGTCCGGCTAAGGGATGATCACTTTCTACCATACACTGATTCTTGTAGTCGTATATAGCCATTCTGAACATGGAAAAGTCCCAAGCATCAAATCCTGCCTTAGCGTAATATTCCACAGCTTTCTCTTCGCCGATGAGCTTTGCGGCAGATGCGATTTCGGTAGATATTTTCATGAAACAGTCCTCATTGTGGTGTTATGCTCTCAGAGTAATACCAAGCTCACGCTCAAGAAGTGTCAGAATCTTCTTTGAGGTCTTGTCAGCTTCCTCATCGGTAAGGGTGCGGTCCGGAGCACGGAGAATAACCTTGAATGCAACGCTCTTTTTGCCCTCACCAAGCTGCTTGCCGCGGTAAACGTCAAAGAGCTTAACATCCTCAACAGTCTTTCCGCCAGCCTTTCTCATTACAGCCTCAATAGCACCCACTTCCAGCTCATCATCGCATACAAATGCAAAATCACGGGTGGTTGCAGGGAATTTGGGCAGTGCTTTAAACTGCTTTGCAAGATCAGCCTTCGCAAACAGATTCTCAAAATCAAGGTCAGCAATATAGACAGGCTTGTCTATCTCATAGCCCTGAGATACCGCAGGGTGAATTTCGCCGATAGTACCGAGAACAGTGCCGTCTGCACATACGATATCAGCACATCTTCCGGGATGGAAAGCGGTATTGTCGCGGTTTGCCTTATACTCGGCATCTGCAATTCCTGCTTTGTCAAGAAGTCTTTCGCATATTCCCTTTAAGGTGTAGAAATCACCGTCTCCAAAGAAGCCCACGGTTACACGGCGGCGTTCCTCAGGCAGATTCTTCGGGTCTTCGTCGGGAATGTATATTTTAGCCATCTCGTAGAGAGCAGTTTTGCCGTCATGATAGTTGTTGTTGCGTGAGAGCACCTCAAGCATTGACGGAATAGCGGTGGTACGCATTACGCTGGTATCCTCGCCAAGGGGATTGGAGATAACTATGGACTTGCGGCGAGGATCATTCTCAGCCATGCCTATCTTATCGTAATATTTGGGACTGATAAAGGAGAAGGTCTCGCATTCGTAAAGTCCCATAGCGCAGAGGGTGTCAGCCACAAGAAGCTCGAATTTCTGCATAGGTGTACGGCTTCCTGAGGTGATTGGAGTTACAAACTTTGTGGATTTGATAGTGTCGTAGCCGTAGATACGGAGAATCTCCTCGGCAACGTCATTCATGCAGCGTACATCCGCACGGAAGGATGGAACGGTAAGCACATCTCCGTCGATACCGAATTCCAGCTTGCGAAGCACATCCTTCATGTAGTCCTCGCTTACATCAAGACCGAGGAATGCATTGATGCGACCGGCTTCAAGCTTCATCTTGAAGGGCTCTTCCTTACCCTTGTATACGTCGATAGTGCCGTCAACCACCTCACCTGCACCGAGGAGAGCTACAAGCTCGCAGGCACGGTCAAGAGCAGGCATGGTATTTTCGGGGTCGAGTCCCTTTTCAAAGCGTCCCGACGATTCGGTACGCATACCCTGGCTCTTGGCAGTGATTCGAACAGAGCTTCCGAGGAAGTTGGCGGACTCAAGCACTACAGTTGCGGTGGTGTCCTTGATTTCGGAATTAGCACCGCCCATAACACCTGCAAGAGCTACAGCCTTCTTTTCGTCGGCAATAACAAGATTGGTGTTATTAAGAGTGTGGTCAATATCGTCAAGACTCTTGAAAATCTCGCCGTCTGCGGCATTTCTGACTATTATCTTTGAGCCGTCAAGGCAGGAATAGTCAAATGCGTGCATAGGCTGACCGTATTCAAGCATTACATAGTTTGTGATATCAACAATATTGTTGATGGGGCGCACACCGGATGCGCGAAGTCTCATGCGAAGCCACAGCGGTGAGGGCGCGATCTTCACGTTCTTTACAACGCGAGCAGTGTATCTTTTGCACAGCTCAGCGTTCTGCACGTCAACAGAAAGATAGTTTTCAACCTTGTCGCCATCCTTAGTGAATGTAACAGAGGGGGTCTGCGGCTTGAATTCGCGTCCGAATGATACTGCCGTTTCGCGTGCAAGGCCGAGAACGGACAGACAGTCGGGACGGTTGGATGTGATCTCAAACTCAACGACCGTATCAGAAAGCTTAAGCACATCATGGATATCGTCGCCGGGCTTGCAGTCGATGCCGTCCATGATGAAAATGCCGTCCTCAATAGCACCGGGCATATCGTGAGTTGTAAGATTCAGCTCGGCAATAGAGCAAAGCATACCGTTTGAGGGAATGCCGCGAAGCTTGCCTGCCTTAATATTAACGCCGCCGGGAAGCTTTGAGGGTGCTTTTGCCACAGGCACCATAGCACCTGCGAACACATTCTGCGCACCGGTTACTATCTGTACGGGAGCTTCCTCGCCCACGTCAATCTGGCATACCCAAAGGTGGTCGGAATCCGGATGACGCTCAAGGGAAATAACCTTGCCGGCAACCACGTTTTCTATATCCTCGCCAAGGCACTCATAACCCTCTACCTTTGAACCGGTTGCGGTAAGGCGGTCACAGTATTCCTTGGGTGTGATACCGTCAAGGCTGACGTAATCTTTTGCCCAATCAAGTGATAAATTCATATTATTATATCCTTCTTTCGTTAAAGTACAATAGTATCGCCGTCCTCGGCAATACGGTAATTTCCGTTCCATGCATCCCGTATCAGCTTGTCGGAGCAGTTAAGTACCCGAACAGGTATACAGAAATTATTCTACCTGTATATATGACGGAATGATATCACGAATCAAAACTGATCGAGGAAGCGCACATCGTTTTCGTAAAGATAGCGCATATCGTCGATTCCGTATTTTATCATTGTGATACGCTCAACGCCCATACCGAATGCAAAACCGCTGTATTCGTCGGGATCAATGTTGCATCCGCGAAGTACGTTGGGGTGCACCATGCCTGCGCCGAGAATCTCGATCCATCCCTCGCCCTTGCAGAGCTTGCATCCCTTGCCACCGCATACGAAACAGGAAACATCTACCTCGGCGGAAGGCTCGGTAAACGGGAAGTGGTGAGGTCTGAAGCGAATCTGTGTCTGCTCGCCGAACATGGTCTTTGCAAAGGTTTCAAGTGTTCCCTTAAGGTCGCCCATAGTAATTCCCTTGTCAACCACAAGTCCCTCAAGCTGATGGAACAGCGGAGAGTGGGATGCGTCCACCGCGTCCGAGCGATAAACTCTGCCGGGAGAGATTATGCGGATAGGGGGTCTCTGCTTCTCCATGGTTCTTACCTGTACGGGAGAGGTCTGAGAGCGGAGCAGGATATTTTCGGTAATATAGAAGGTATCCTGTGTATCTCTTGCAGGGTGATTTTCCGGAATATTAAGTGCCTGGAAGTTGTAGTAGTCGTACTCAACCTCAGGTCCCTCAACAATACTGAATCCCATACCGATGAATATGTCCTCCATATCCTTCTGAACCTGAGCCAGAGGATGACGCTTGCCTACCTCCGGAACCTTGCCGGGCATGGTCACGTCAAGACGCTCATCAAGAAGCTTCTTTGCAAGAGCGGCACTTTTCTGTGCCTCAGCCTTCTCTGCAATTGCATTTTCAATGTACTCACGCACCTCATTTGCAAGAGCACCGATCACGGGGCGTTCTTCTGCCGTAAGCTGACCCATTCCGCGAAGCACCGCGGTCAGCTCGCCTTTTTTTCCGAGGAAGCGGATTCTCAGCGCTTCAAGGTCAGCTTCGGGAGCGGAAAGCTCAGCCACAGCCGCCGCACGGATCTGTTCGAGTTTTTCTTTCATTTTAACGATCCTTTCTAAATGAAAATATGAATATTTCGTGGGTGGAGCGGCAAAAAAGCCGCCTCGCCCTTAAACTTAAGGACGGAGCGGCATATAATCTATGCGTTTTCCGCGGTACCACCTTATTTTATTGCCTGTAACCAAGCAATACACTCGGCGACTCTTTAACGTGAGTCAATCGTTAACGGCTACAAGTGCATTTCATGCAAACCTTCACCGTTACTGCTCATGGGGGAAACGCCTTAGCCGCTTGAATGAGACCGCTCACAGCCATGCTGACGCAAGGCGGTCATCTCTGGACATTCATTTAGTGGTGGCAAACCCAATCACCGCATTTATGATAGTATACCACAGATTTCCGAAAAAAGCAAGAGGTTATGTGAATTTTTTTGTTCTGCGGCAATTTTTTCGGTTGGTTTCAGAAATATTATGCTGTATGCAGTATACCGCAGGCTCACACAAGCGCCAAAAGGATATCTGCGAATATAGCACCGGAAAGCTTTGCAAGATCCTCCGGCTTTGCCTCTATCTGCCAGCCAATGCGTCCTGCACTGACAAACATTGTGTCGCAGTCCTTAGCCGTGGCATCAAACACGGTGCGGTATTTTTTCTTCATGCCGATCGGCGAGCATCCGCCGCGCACGTATCCGGTAATTTTGTTTATGTCCGCCACCTTTATCATTGCAACAGATTTGACCCCTACAGCCGCAGCCGCTTTTTTAAGATCAAGCTCCCGGTTGACCGGTACATCAAACACATAATAGTTTTTGTCAGAGCCCTGGGTCACCAAAGTCTTGAATACCTTTTCCGGAGGTATACCAAGAGTTTCTGCTATAGTCATTCCGTCTACGGCATCATCACCGTGAGGATAGGTATGAGGTGTATACGGAAGCTTCTCCTTGTCGAATATGCGATAAACGTTTGTTTTAAATTCAGCCATCCGCGAGTCCCTTTCAATGTGTCAATTATTAGAACCGTATATAAATTTTATCACAAAAAGAGCTGTTTGTCCACACAAACTTAAAAATATCCCTTTACAATCCGAAAAAAAAATGGTATACTTATATGTGATAGCTTTTTATACAGAACGAAAGGAGATATACAAATGAGCTACAAGACAGACTTTATTGAATTTATGGTAAGAAGCGGAGTTCTTCGCTTCGGAGATTTTACAACAAAGAGCGGAAGAAAATCTCCCTACTTTGTAAACACCGGCAACTATAAAACAGGTGCGCAGATGGCGAAGCTTGGCAAATACTACGCAGAATGCCTGAAAAATAACGTAGGCGAGGATTTTGACGTGCTGTTCGGTCCGGCATACAAGGGTATACCGCTTGCTACCGTTACAGCCTGCTCCCTCTTTACCGAATACGGTATCGACAAGCCCTACTGCTTCAACCGTAAGGAGGCAAAGGATCACGGCGAGGGCGGAAACATGGTTGGTGCAAAGCTCTCCGACGGTGACCGCGTAGTTATTATCGAGGACGTTATTACAGCAGGCACTGCTGTGCGCGAGACTCTGCCCCAGCTTAAGGCTGCCGCCGATGTAAAGGTTGAGCATATGATAATTTCCGTTGACAGAATGGAGCGCGGTCAGTCCGGCACCACTGCTATCAAGGAAATAGGCGCGGAGTTCGGCATCAAGGTTCATCCCATTGTTACCGTGCGCGAGATCATCGACCATATGCACGGACGCGAGATTGACGGAAGCGTACCGCTTAACGACGAGATCCGTGAGCGCATGGAAGCATATCTTGAAATGTACTGCGAAAAATAAAAATGGATGTTAAATTCCGTTTTGCCGTACCGGATGATGCCAAGGCTCTGCTTGACATTTACGCTCCGTACGTTGAAAACACCACTGTAAGCTTTGAATATGATGTGCCGACAGTAGCTGAATTTCGCCGGCGTATATGCGAGTTTTCGGCTGAATTTCCGTATATCGTGTGCATACTTGAAAACGAGATAGTGGGTTACGCCTACGCACACCGTTATAAGACGCGCCACGCCTACCGTTTTGCGGCTGAGCTGTCCATTTATATGAAACAGACCGCCGCGCACCGCGGTCTTGGTAAAAGTCTTTACGGGGCACTTATTTCTATGCTTCGTGAAATGGGATACAAAAATCTCTACGGCATAGTAACCGTCCCCAATCCTGCAAGCTTCCGCCTGCACACAAAAATGGGCTTTACAGAGGCTGGACGCGAGCACCGGGTAGGCTACAAATTCGGCAAATGGATTGACACGGTACTGTTTGAGCTGTGCATTGGCGAGCGAAATGACAGCCTCGTCCCTTGTGAATGGACGGTATGTCCGAAAACTGTTGGCGAGCTTGGCATGAGGGTACATGAGATTCTTAGAGAATATGAAAAAAGCGCTTCATCGGTCATTTGACCGACGAAGCGTTTTCTTGCTGTTTTTTGTTTTTCTCGCGTTCTTCTTTGAGCTTTTTAAGATTATCAAGCTCCTCAAGGAACGAGTCGAGATCGTCAAAATCCCGATAAACCGAGGCAAAGCGTATATATGCCACCTCGTCAAGCTCACGAAGGCCGTTCATTATGCGCTCGCCGATTTCGGTAGTGGATACCTCCGCACGCATACTGTTTTGGAAATCGGACTCTATTCCCTCAACGATAGCACTCATCTGCCTGAGCGATACAGGTCGCTTCTGGCAGGCTTTTTTTATTCCGTTCATTATTTTGTCGCGGCTGAACGCTTCTCTGGTATTATCGCGCTTGCATACTATCAGCGACGGCTTTTCCACCGTCTCATACGAGGTAAATCTGTGCTGACAGTTAAGACATTCTCTGCGGCGGCGTATGCTGCGCTCATCATCTATTGGTCTTGTATCAAGGACTTTATCCTGAGCACATCCGCAGACAGGGCATCTCATAATTCTAAACCGAGCCTTTCTTTTAGCGTGATGGTATCACGCATGGGTGAATATCGTTTACATACAGTTTCCTTATTACGCCTCCGCTTGGCGGAGGCATTTATTGCTTTTATTATAACATAAATTTTCTTACAAGTAAACAGGTTTTAAAAATTTTTACAAATTCTGCATAACAGATAAAAAATGCGTGTCACTGCGTGCTTCATGGGATTATACTGTAAATGTACACAATAAATCTCGTAATATACAGAGAGTAAAAGGCGGAATAAGATATGAATCCTATGATCGGTATCACAACAGGCAACAATTCGGACGGCGACTACTTTCTTCGCCGCAAATACTGTACCGCCATACTTCGCGCAGGCGGTATTCCCATAATGCTCCCTCCAATCAGCAGACCTCGCTCGGCACTTGGCATATGCGACGGCATTCTGCTAAGCGGAGGAGGTGACATTGCGCCGCGGCTCTGCGGAATCGAAGAATACGACCCTGCATTTCTCTTTGAAGCCTCTCCGGAGCGTGATGAATACGAATTAGAGCTGACACGTCTTGCATTTTCAAGAGATATACCCATTCTCGGCATATGCAGAGGAATTCAGGTGCTGAACGCCGCTCTTGGCGGCAGTTTGCATTTCCATATACTAAATCACACGCAAAAGCTCTCGCGCGAGCAGCCGTCCCACACCATACACATCGCAGAAAACAGTTACTTAAATGAACTTTTCTCCGTGGATACACTTGAAGTCAACAGTTTTCACCATCAAGCCATCCGCACCTCTGCCAACGGGCTTCGTATAACGGCAGTGTCGGAGGATGGCATTGCCGAAGCGGCAGAGGGGGTCGGAAAGCGCTTCTGTATTGGAGTTCAGTGGCATCCGGAGCACATGAACACCCGTGAATCGGATATTCTTTTCGCCGCACTTTGTGCCAAGGCGTCACAAGGGAAAAAGTAAGTGTCCGATTACCTAAAAAGTTCGTACAATAAACATCTATCCGACAACGATATATGTTTTTCTTTCCTTTACGAATCCGCGTGAGCAAGGGTATATTCCCTCTCCTCATCACTGTATATTCCCTTTATTCGTGCTTCCTCATCCGTGCAGTATATGACAGAATCCTCACACCAAATGCTGTAAATCTCATCATCTGCCATTGCTTTCAGACACTCTTTATCCACGGTGTCTGAAATATATACAGGCAGAACGCGAAGAAGTACATCGGCACACCCCATATTCGCCGAATATGCGGTCAAATTGCTTACAGCGCACCTGTAAAGTCCGTTGGCAGTGTCTATAAACGGAGATATGATTCTGTCACCGTACATATAGTAGTTGTAGCTCTCGCGCTCGCTTGCAGGATAGTCGCGAAGACTTACCACTGCCCTCGGCGCGGTATAATAAAGCTCCGCCGCTCTGTAAACCTCGCCGCCGACACGGTCGAAGATATTAAAAACGTACTCGTTGCCCATGACATCTAAATTTCGGGTATACCCGTCATAGCTTGTAAGGGTGGCGCATCCGAAGCCGTTTTCCTGCAACACCTGTGCCAGATAATCAATAACAAACGCATTTTTTGTACGGTAAAAATCAATATATGAAGTAATACCGTATTCTTTTGCAAATTTAAGGTATTCATCCGACACCGACAGCATTATTTTGCTGTCCCCAAGGAGTTTTACAGATATATGTTCGGGCGACGCGGCATATTCTGCAAGGGTACTAAGCTCCTGTGCAAATTTCAAGTTTACATACGGATCAAGCTCTGCCGCAGCGGACGGCATTTCGATACCGAAAAACGCCGCATCGTACTCACCGTATACAGGAGCAAGATACAGATATCGGCTACCATAAGCTTCTATCTTTGAAAAAGCATCGTAAAGAACGGAGTCTACGGATATTTCCTCGTTTATATGAGCGTTTATATACGCAACATTGCTTACACCGTCAAACAGAAGCTCCGAGTCAAACAGCTTGTATGCCTTTTGGCAGGCATCGGCATAAACAGACTCAATAAGCTTATTTTCCGCGGCAGGCGACATCTCTCCTGTGCCGAACAGATAGGTTAATGTAAATTCATCTGCCGCACTCGGCTCTGACAGGCTCAGCTCAACCGTCTGCCAGCCCGGCTCTGTGGTGAGCATAGAATGAACGAAAATACCTATTGCCGCTATTCCTATGACCAAAAAAACTGCCGCCAATATGGCACGGGGTTTGATATGAGATTCGGAGACCTCGATGTTTTTTACATCGCCCACACCGCGCGGACGTTTATCATCTGTGTTTTTCATATACACTCCGCAAGATAAATATACTTTGGGGTTGTCCCATAAAATGTGACAACCCCAAGGGAATCAAATTACAGCAAAAATAAGAAGTATGAGGAACAGCACGACGATTGCCGCCGCAACGCCAAAGCCCGCAAGTGCGCCCTTCAGGCACGCCTTGAAGTTTCTTATATGCTTAAAGTGCTTGAATATACCGCCTGCAATAAGTCCCACCGGTGGCAGGAAGAAGGAGGCAACCGAATACCATTTGCTTCCCGTATCGTGCAGGGGTGTATCAAGTATTTCTTCGTTTATGGATATTTCCTCCACTTCCGGTGCAGGTGCTTCCGCCGCCTCAGTCTCGCTTCTGAATGTTACCGATTTCATCGGCACGCCTGCCTCGCGAATAGCCTTGTATTCCTCGATCTCTTTTTTGTTTCCGTACACAAAATGACCGTGACCTACATCGCACAGCTCGGGTTTATCCTCGCTGTAATCGTGCACCGACGGGTCGTATGTGAACAGCACCTTGCTCTTTTCAAGCTTGGGATCGGGAATCGGAATGGCGGAAATAAGGGAGCGCGTATAAGGGTGAAGCGGATAATTAAACAGCTCCTCCGCCTCGGCAACCTCAACGATATCGCCCTTATAGATAACGCCGATACGGTCAGAAATAAATCTGACAACCGAAAGGTCGTGAGCAATAAACATATATGTGATGTTGCGCTCACGCTGGAATTTCTTCATCAGGTTAAGCACCTGAGCGCGAATGGACACGTCAAGCGCCGATATTGGCTCATCCGCAATAACCAGCTCCGGTTCCATTACCATCGCACGTGCTATACCGATTCTCTGACGCTGTCCGCCGGAGAACTCGTGGGGATAACGAGTAAGATGCTCAGGGAGCAGACCTACCGCCTCGATAATATCCTCAACCTTTTTAACGCGTTCCTTCTCGTTCTTGAAAAGGTGGAAATTATAGAGTCCCTCAGACACGATGTAATCTACCGTAGCACGCTCGTTAAGAGATGCCGCGGGGTCCTGGAATACCATCTGTATATTTCTGATAACCTCGCGGTCAAGGGCATGAGATATCTTGCCCGAAATACGTACGCCTTTATACTGTATCTCGCCTGCGGCGCAGGGGTTTACGCGGATAACCGCACGTCCGATAGTCGTTTTACCTGAGCCGGATTCACCAACCAGCGAGAATGTTTCACCCTTGTAGATATCAAAGGTGGCATTCTTTACCGCCTTTACCGCCTTGTCGCCCTTACCGAAGGTTATATCAACATTTTTAAGAGAGAGCAGTATCTCTCTGCCGTTTTCATCCTTCGGACCCACTGCCGGCAGCTTGCCGGAGCGTGTCTTCTGTTCAGTTTCCATTGACACAGTCTCTCCTCCTTACATATTGTATGTACTCATCATCTTTTCATGGATATCCTGAATGATCTCCGGACGCTCCACCTTGGGAGAACGGGGATCAAGCAGCCAAGTTTTAGCGAAGTGAGTTTCGGTAACCTTAAACATAGGCGGCTCTTTGAGAGTATCTATCTTAAGGCAGTATGGGTTTCTCGGCGCAAACGCGTCACCTACGATCTTATTGTAAAGTGACGGTGGTGTACCGGAGATAGAATACAGCTTGGTATTTCTCTGCGCAAGCTGAGGAAGTGACGACAGCAGTGCCCATGTGTAGGGGTGCTGTGAATCGTAAAATACCTCTTCTACCGTACCAAGCTCTACGATCTGTCCGGCGTAAAGCACCGCAACACGGTCGGCGATATTTGCCACAACGCCAAGGTCGTGAGTTATAAATACGATGGTATAGCCGAACTCCCTCTGAAGGTCCTTGATAAGCTTAAGTATCTGAGCCTGAATAGTAACGTCAAGTGCCGTTGTAGGCTCGTCGCAAATAAGTATCTTCGGCTGACAGCTCAGAGCAATAGCGATAACGATTCTCTGACGCATACCGCCGGAATATTGGAAAGGATAGTCATCAAAACGCTTTTCGGCGTTTGGAATACCAACCTTTTTCATGAGAATAATCGCGCGCTTTCTTGCTTCTATCTCAGAGCACTCCTGGTGCTTCAAGATAACCGAGGTGATCTGTTTTCCGATAGTTACAATAGGATTAAGCGACGTCATAGGGTCCTGGAACACCGTTGCGATCTTGCCGCCGCGGATCTTTGTCCAGTCCTTTGAATATTTCACCTTTGCAAGATTGAGTATGCACTTTCCGTGGAGATTTGTTTCGGTCTCGTCAAGATATTTTACCCTGAACGCAATATCGTCAAATATTTTGTTCTTGGTATTATCGTCGTCGAGGTCCACACCAAGCTCCATGGCTTTTCTGAGCGCTTTTGTAAGGGCGTTAATGAGCGAAAGTCTCTTTTTGAGCGGAAATCTTCCCACAGAAAGGTAAATTTCCTTTGCAATGAGTGCATTTCTCTCTTTTGCCGCCTCGCTTACCTCTCCGGTAATCGCCTTGGCGTATTCAGACTTAAGAGCCGCCATTTTTTCGTTAAATTCGGCAAGATATTTAGTATCAGCCTTAGCCGCAGCTTTGTTTGCGGAAATATTCTTTTCGCGCTCCTTGTTGAGCTCTTTGATCTCTTCATCAAGCTGTGCTATCTTCGCGCCAAGCTCCTTGTATTCCGCCTTTTGGGTGCGGGGATCAACAGTAAGCCTGTAGTTGTAGGTTTCGGTGCGCTTGAAGTTAAGCTCAGCTATAGCATCGCTCATACGCTTTTCATCATCTTCGCTAAGCTCATAGCGGCGCTTGTTTTCCGCTTCAAGCTCAAGCATCTGACGGAAGATACCGGAACCAAGCTCCAGCTTTGAATATTCGTTAAGCTTCTTCTCGGCAGAAGCAATAAGCTTGCGTTCAAAATTGCCCACAGCCACGTTGGTGTCGGCAAGCTCCGCGTCGCTGAAAATTATGCTTCCCTCACTGATATAGCCGTTTGCGTCAAGCATACCGGCAAAGGTTTTGGTAAGCACCGACTTACCAGAACCGGATTCGCCGACAATTGCTATAGATTCGTTTTCATAAAGGTCAAGCGAAACATTGCGGATCGCGGTAAGAGTTCTTCCGCGAACGCTGAATTTCACCGTAAGGTCCTTTATTGAAAGAAGTATATTGTTCTTTTCCATAATTATGACCATGACTTTCGCGAAGCGAAAGTTTCCTTTTTGGGGAGTTGGGGCTGGTTTGCGCAGCAAAACCTTTCACAAAGTGGAAGGTAAGCCACAAAACCCTGTCTGAAAATTTATTTTCAGACTTCCGCCTCACTTACATATGAGTTCTCGGGTCTGAAGCATCACCGAGATTCTGACCGACTACATAAAGCACGACGGTAATGATAGATGCCACAGCAACAGGACTCCAGAATTCAAGCTGCCATCCCGGGGTAAACATAGCGTCCTGCGCCACTTCGATAAGCTTACCGAGAGACATATCCTTAAGACCCATTCCGATATATGAGAGGAAGACCTCATAGGAAATATACGACGGAATCTCGGTTGCAATAAGCGTAACGATAACCGACGTCATAAAGGGAAGGATATTCTTGGTAGCTATACGGAAGATAGGCGTGCCAAGACAGCGTGATGCTAAATTATATTCTCTGTCGCGGATAATGATAACCTGCGTTCTTATAAAGTACGCAATGGCAAGCCAGCCCGTAACGGTCAGTGCAAATACCATTGACCAGAAGTTAGCTGACATGATAAGCACTACAACGGAAATAAGCAGAATGTACGGAACATTTGCGATAATGTTGTAGACCTCCATCATAACGGCGTCAACCTTCTTGGAAAAGCCCCATATCGCTCCCACAACAACGCCCACCGTCATATTGATAGCGGCGCAGATAAGCGCAAGGGATATGGATATGCTTGAACCGTACCATATCGCGTCAAAGGTAGATTCGCCGGATTTACCCGTACCGAGTATCCAGCTTATGTGATTGCCGAACTTTTCAAGTGCCGCCGACGGTGACAGATGCTTTGCCGTGGGGTCAAGCAGATTCTGATATGGGTCAACATCCGCATCATATCCTATAACCGCCGGATAGACGTATGTAAACGCTATTATAACAGCAAGGACGGCAAGAATGACAATATTCAGCTTGTTTCTGAAAAACACGCGGAACACCGACTGCCAATAGGAATATCTTGGCGCGGTGATCTTTTCCGAATCAAGACTGTTGTGATCAACACGTGAGAACAGCTCCTCATCGGACATATTAAATTCATCCAAATTTATAAGCTTGTTTTCTTCCATGTAATCACCTCTTCTTGGACACAAACGAAATTCTCGGGTCAACCAGCGAAATAAGTATATCGCCGAGAATTATGGATACAACGGAAAGCAGTGCGTAGAACAGCGTCATACCGACGATAACACCGTTATCGTAAGCATTTATGGCGTTGGTAAGTAACCGTCCTGCACCGGGCACAGAATATACGCGCTCCGTGATAATAGCACCGATAAGTGCCGAAAGCACGCCTGCGGGAATACCGTGAACTATCGGAATGATCGCGTTCTTTAAGATATGCTTTCTGAATATTTCGCCCTCGGAAAGACCGCCGGATCTTGCAAACTTAACATAATCGGAGTTCATCTGGTCGATCATGTAGCGGCGCAGCCACTTCATAAGGTTAGCTATAGACGGAAGTGCCAGCGAAATGATCGGCAGTACATACATGAGCCATGTGGGATTCTCCATATCAAAGGTGCCGGGAAGCCCTATTGATCTTCCTATAGCTTTAAAGAGGAAGATGTATGCAAGGGAGGGCACTGCAATGATAAATATAATATATATCGTGCCGAGCTTATCAATAAGCTTGTCTTTTTTCAGCGCCATGAGCGTTCCAAGCGGAATTGCCAGAACATAAGCAAGAAGAACCGAAATAACGCCTATTACAAAGGAATAGCCTACCTTGGAAAGTCCTGCCTTGTAGGTGGCGACCGTGGTATAGTCGTCCGTAAAACGTGCACTGAGGAACGCGCCGCCCGCCGAAAGCGAGCCGGATGTATATGTAGCGGAATGAAGGTTGTCCGCACTTATTTCTTTGTAACCTGTGGGGTATGTAATCTCAGAACGCATCTGCGAGCCTTGTGCTCCGGTCATTATACTGAACACATCCGTGTCCTTACTGATGCTGTAGGAGCTGCCGAGCTTTATTGTCAGCAAATTCTGATGTATATATGGAAAACGATCATCAAAGTACAGTAAATACTTATTTTTTGTGCCGTTTCCTATAATGGCAGGCGAAAATTTCTTCTCACCCGTTTGCGGATCAGTATATAAGGGATCGTAGAGCGTAAAAGTAAGACCCCTTTCTCCTATGTCCACCTCTTCGGGAACATAGTGAATATTATCCACCTGGAAAATGCCCGTTATGTAATTAAAAAGACGATTTATCAGGGGCACATCCTTGTAAGCATAAAGACGGGGATTTCCGCCCTCCTTATACTTTCTGCCCTGCTTCTGTCCCGGAAGACGCTCGACCTCGTAGCCGTCTGCCTCCATTTCATCGGTAAAAAGCTTGACATACTGTGCCACTGTCTCAGAATCGTCCTCAGCCGTGTCACCAAATTTAACGGCGGAGGTGTAAGTATCCTGGTCGATCTCACCCGTTTTAAGAAGCGAATTCAACCAATCGGCATAGGGAACATAGTCCAAATAGCCATACTTTTCCCACTGCTGCAGCTTATATATCTCTTTGGCATTGCTCTTGAGATGTGAATAGTTGCTGTCGCTTGCAAAAATCTGATTTCTGTCAAGGCAGGAATAGATCAGTATCATTACTATAGCCACAACCACCATGATCGACAACAGACCGCGCAGTAAGCGATTTAATAAATATTTCGTCATATTAACTCTCTTTTATTATCACAATGGAGGATGAACCGAGGTCCATCCTCCACCGCATCATTTATTTAGGAACCTTGCCCGATATTAATAAATACCGATGCACTTAACCATGTATCCTGCGTAGTCAGCAAGGAACGTGTCAAGGTAGGTTGCGGGATCACCGTAGTCAGGACCCCAACCGGATACGTCATAAATGTCGTAGTTAGCCTCAGAACCGAAATCGGTGTAGTAGCCTGCATAGTACCAATCCTGAGCGGTCTCGCAGGTTACGAGGTTCATTATTACCTTGCCCTCGAAAGCGGAGTCGATGCACTGCTTGTAAGCCTGTGCACGGTTGCCGTATACTTCGGAGCCGGAGTAGTAAGGAAGGTCAATGTAGATGGGATTCTCAGCGGTGATCTCGATGCCGATTGCCGCAAGCTCTTCGATAGCAAGTGCCATCTCAGCTACAGCATTCTCAACATTGTACCAGCCGTCAAATCCGTCGGAGGAACCGATTCCGCCGTCAGCGGTAGGATCCCAAACGATCATCTTAACACCGTCAGCGTCGATCTGATCCTGCATGATCTGACCGTAGTAGGTGCCTGCAGGGTAGGTCTTGTCGGTGCCGTTGATGGATACGGTTACTTCCTCCTCAAGAGATACGAAAGTACCGGGAGTGTAGCAGTTTCTGAGGGAGGTCAGTTTAAGATCCTCGCCTACAGTCTGTGCATTGTATGCGCCTCTGTCAAGTGCGAAGGAGAGCGCACGGCGGAAGTGTACGTTGCGGAGAGCCGCGTTGGAACGAACAACATCGTCCTCGGTCTTTGCGGAAACACCCTTAGCAGGGTCGTTAACGTTGGTCATCTGAGAACGGTTTACGTTGTAGAATGCCATAAAGGAGGTAGCGTCGGTAAGAGAGGTGTAGCCGTACTTATCGAAGTTGCCGTCGCCGCGTGCGATCTCAAGAGAAGCCGCGTTGAGGTTGCATCCGTCAATTACGCCTGCAAGCATATCGGTGTATGCCTTGGTTGCCTCGGAACCGTCGTTAAAGAGCCATGTAAGGGTCTTTACGTTGATGTTTTCAGCATCCCAATAAGCTTCGTTAGCCGCGAAAACGATGGTGTTCTCAGCGGTAGCGTTGGTTACTACATAAGGACCGCAGTATGCGATGTTATCAGGGGTCTTACCGTATGTGTAGGACTCTGCGGAAGAATCGAAGTCAGCGCCGAACTGACCGCCCTGGGAGGTGTAGTATTCACGGCTCATAGGAGCGAATACACCATAACCAAGCATGGTCATGAAGTAAGAGGTGGGCTGCTCGAGAGTGTAAACGAGAGTGGTGTCGTCGATAGCCTTAACACCAACCTCAGAGAAGTCAACCTCGCCGCCAAGGTACTCGGTAGCGTTAACGATGATACCCTGAACAAGGTACTCAAGTCCGCCTGCCGCGTCCATCATGTGCTGCATACCAGCAACGAAGTCGTCAGCCTTAACGTCTGCAACCTCACGTCCCTGAGAGTCAACCCACTTGAGGCCGGACTTAAGGGTGAAGGTATAGGTAAGGCCATCCTCGGAAACGGTGTAGCTCTCTGCAAGAGCAGGCTTAAGTACATTTTCCATATCGTACTCATAGAGTCCGTCATAGGTATTGATAATAGCCTCAGAGTCAGCAGCTCTGGAGGTAGCAAGAACGTCCCATGTCTGAGGATCGCTTGCATAGCCGATGGAATATGTATCCTTGATGGTGTAGCCCTTATCAGCAAGGAACTGCTCAGCCCAAGCCTCATATCCGCCGGTGCCCTTAAGCTCAGCCCACTTAGCCTTCATCTCATCGCGGTCGCCTGTGGTGAGAGGCTCGGTTGCTACGATAGCATCATGGAATCTGTAGCTGTCGTTGCCCCAAAGAACGGATGTAATGGTGTAGGGAGCAACTCTGGAGATAGCGTAAAGACCGCCGTTAGAGGAAAGCGGAAGCATAAGAGCGTCTTCCATAAGCTTTGCCTCAGCAATAGCCATCAGTGCGTATCTTTCGGAAACATTGGTAGCAGCCTTTGCTGCCTCGTAAGCGGTAGCGAAGTCTCCGAGAACATCCTCGTAGATAGCTGCGGAGAGTTCATCGTAGTCTTCAATGTCTGCATAAGGGTCAACATATTCAACTGCCTCGCCTGCGGTGGTGTCATCGCCGGTCTGAGCAACGCCGGTATCGGTGTCGTCGGAAACGGTATTGTCAACGCAAGCAACTGCGGAGAAAATCATGCCCGCTGCAAGCAACAGTGCAAGAAATTTCTTCATGGTCTTCCTCCATAAAAAATAAATTTAATTTATTGCAGCCCGTATCATGACGGGGTACAATCAACAGGAAAGTGCCGTAAACACACGTTTTTGTTAATTTATCAATCAACCGCACCCGTGTCTACCATTTACCAATCATAATATGATAAAGGCACTTTATTACCCATATATTATATCATATTCATTCGCTTTTTGCAACAGTTTTTTGATATTTTGTTGATATCGCCATAATGCATTGGTGTATTATTGTGCATTTTGTGAGTAATATGACCCAATATTCCGAATTGTTAACAGACTTGTGGGTAATTAAGGAGCATAACCCGTTTTTTCACTTCCAAATCCACGAAAAATGAAGCTTTATTATTCCAAACTTGCATATTTGTATCTAAAAAAGTAATCGGACCGCCATATAAAATGATGGTCCGATATATTTATAAGGCCGGAACAATTCAGCAGCTCAATTATAGTATTTTTTATTCCATACGGGATTTTCGATGGCAATACCCTCATCTGTGGCTACCATATTCTTCCCTTTACGAATTTGATCCTATTATTCTTTGACAAGAGCGATAAATTCGTCAAATACAAGCGAATTAGCCGCCGCTATGTTAACGTTTAACTGTGATATGCAAAAGTCTCCGTCCACTCTGTCAAGCCGTCCCCCGGCTTCGGCAATAAGCACTGCCGCCGCCGCGTAGTCCCATGGCTTTAAGTATCTTCCGAAGAACACATCCGCTCTGCCGCAAGCTACATATGCAAGCTCAACCGCAGTAGAGCCGAGGCAGCGCAGGTCCTGGCATCGGGTATATATCTTTCTTGCATACTCCATAGCGGTATCGCACTCATTTTTAAAATAGGCATTGAACTCATAAAATCCTACGCAGTCGCGAAGCGCAGTGTTTTTACTGCAATATATGCGCTCACCGTTAAGATACGCGCCCTTCCCTCTCTCAGCGTGAAAAAGCTCGCCTGTATACGGAATGTAGATGATTCCTGCCGTTAACTGTCCGCCGGAATAGAGTCCGAGGGATACACCGCAGAAGCTGAGTCCGTGCATAAAATTTGTAGTGCCGTCAATGGGGTCAAGTATCCAATAATCTCGGCTCTCGTCAATATCAGTGTCCGCCTCCTCGGAAATAAATCCGATAGCAGGATATTCCTCGGAAAGTCTTTTTGAAAGATACTCGGATATTCCGATATCCGCACGGGTAACGTAATCTGCTTCGCCCTTTTCTTTAACGTCGTGGCGGAGCGCATCATCAAAAAATATGCTGTCCGTTTCTTTTACAATTTCTATTACGCGGTCAATATTCAAGTTATCTGCACTCCCGTCCGATATCAAATCAAGGTTTTATGAAATCATTATACACCACCTGGCAAGATATGTCAAGGGTGCGGTGTGCAAGTCAGGTCAGATCCCGCAGAAAGATTATTCATAAAAACAGCTCCTATTTGCAGGACAGCTTCATCTCGGAATATTTAAAATCCTGTCATATTCAAGATAACGCTTGTAGCATTCATCATAGTCAACACCCTTGCTTTCATATGTGCGGCTGACTTCTATCATCTGTGCCGCTTTTTCCACGGATTCAAAAGCTCCGATTCCGATACCGGCAAGTATTGCACCGCCAAGGCAGGCTGTTTCCTTATTTTTCAGCGTAACAAGGCGTTTTCCCGTCATGTCTGCTTTCATCTGACACCACAGCGGACTGTTTGCACCGCCACCCATGGCACGAATCTCATCGACGGAAAGCCCCAGATACTCAAGGTTAGAGCGGAGCATACATGCCACGGCTTCCATTACACTGCGTACAAAATGCGCACCCGTATGCTCGGTGGTAAGCCCTGTAAAGCTTCCCCTGGCGTGGGGATTGTACTTCGGCATGGTAGAGCCGCACAGATAAGGCAGGAATGTAAGTCCGTCGCTTCCCGGAGCAACCGTTTTTGCCATTTCGTCAAGCTCGGCAAAGGAAGTCTCGGAAAAAAGCGCATTTTTCAGCCATTTAAGTGACATTCCGGCTGTAGGACTCCAGGAAAGCAGGCAGTATTTGCCGTCATAGTTATAATGGCAGGGAACGATACTGTTCTCATCGTATTCGGGTATGCCGTCCGAGGGCATGAATATTACCATGGTGGTGCCGGTCATCTCGCTGACAACACCGGGTTTAACAACACCTGCTCCAATTGCGCCGGACACCTGATCCATTGCTCCCGTAACAACCTTTATTCCCTCGTATTCGCCAACGCACACACCGCTGTCAAAAAGCTCGGGAAGAAGCTCCGACGAAACGCCGATATAGTCAAGCATCTCATCCCACCATCCGCCGCTTCGGATATCGAAATACAGTGAGGATGATTGCAGAGTCTTTTCTGTAATAAACTTTCCTGTCAGCTTGTAGAGAATGTAATCCTCAAGCAGGAAAATTCGTTTTGTCTTTTCCCACACAAGCGGCTCATGGCGTTTTACCCAAAGCAGCTTGCAGGCAGGCCATGTGGCTGTAACCTCAGGCTGTCCGGTCACTTCATACACTCTTTTTCTGCCGAAATGAGCTTCGATCTCCTTGGCTTCCGCCGCGGCACGGTTATCAAGCCACACAATGGCAGGACGCACAGGCACGCCGTTTTCATCGGTAAGTATCAGCGTTTCGCACTGGGTATCAACGGCAAGAGCATCCACAGAAAGCTCCTTTTTCACCTTTTCGATCTCACCCTTAACGATATCCCAATACTTTTCCGCCTCAAACTCCACTATATCGCCGTGGGAGTTAAGGGTATAGTCGGCACAAAGCTTCAGCTTCTCGCAGAGCTTATCATCAAACACGGCAGTTTTCACCGATGTGGTGCCCATGTCAATTCCCATCAGATTCACAGCTTCGATTCTCCTTTACTTGGAATAATAACAAAGCCGACGAACAAGTATAAATTTGTCCGTCGGCTATATTTTACCTACAGAGTAAAAAATTCAATTAGTAGCCAACCTTTTCCCAACATTCAAAGGGAGCGGCAAGCTCTTCGGAAATGTAGACCTGAGTCTTTTTCGTCTGAAGCATGGTGCTGGGGAGATAGGGAGTGATAGGACCGTGTGTGCAGAGACGGCTGGTCATTCTCTGCCAAGAGGAGAACGTGCCACAGGTTGCAAGCGCGTGAACCTCAATTCTCTCCTTCGCTCTCATTACGTCGAGAGGACCAATGGTAGCCGCACAAGGAGGAACGTTTGCAATATCTCCCGACTGACCGAAGGTACCGTTGAGAGAGTTCTGCATAATTGTCATAGGATGGAGCTTAACGATCTGAGCGGGCTGATTGAGCCACTCCTCGATGTCGCCCGAACCGATGAACTCGGGAATGGGATCAACGAATGCCATGTGACCTGCCCATCCGGGAGAGGTGGAAGCGATGTCAGCACCTGTTCCCTCGGTGATGTCGTCAATGATCTTGGAGTAATCCTTGATATTAGCGTTGGTGGGGAAATGTACGTTCTCCATAGGCATACGGAGCTTCTCGTCGATCTCGTTGTAGAGATACTTGATCAT
>CAJGCT010000012.1 GCA_904501985.1 uncultured Clostridia bacterium | reverse complement strand
GTACTGACGTTGAGGGCAAGATGGTTGCGGCTATGAAGCGTCTCGGCTTTGACGGCGTATACGACATGAACCTCACCGCTGACCTCACCATTATGGAAGAGGCTCACGAGTTCCTTGAAAGATTCCAGAAGGGCGGCAAGCTTCCGCTTATCACCTCCTGCTCTCCCGGATGGGTTAAGTACTGCGAGCATTATTTCCCTGAGATGACCGAAAATCTCTCCAGCTGCAAGTCTCCTCAGCAGATGTTCGGTGCTCTCTACAAGACCTTCTATGCACAGAAGCACGGTATTGATCCTAAGGACATTTTCTTCGTATCCTGCATCCCTTGCACCGCGAAGAAGTTCGAGGTTCGCCGTGACGGTCAGTGCGCAGCAGGCGAGGGCATCTACGACGTTGACGTAGCTATCACCACCCGTGAGCTTGCTCGTATGATCGAGAAGGCAGGCATCAAGTTCAACAAGCTTGAGGACGAGAAGTTCGATCAGCCTTTCGATATCGGTTCCGGCGCAGGCGCTATCTTCGGTGCTACCGGCGGCGTTATGGAGGCGGCTCTCCGTACTGCGGCAGAGGTTGTTCTCGGCAAGAAGCTTGAGAAGGTTGACTTCGACGATGTACGCGGCACTGCTCCCATCAAGCGCGCTACCTACAAGCTCGGCGACGTTGAGATCAAGGTTGCTGTTGCTTCCGGTACAAAGAACGCTAAGGAGCTTCTCACCAAGGTACAGAACGGAGAGGAGAAGGTAGACTTTATCGAGATCATGGCTTGTCCCGGCGGCTGTGTAAACGGCGGCGGTCAGCCTCTCCACACTGCTGCAGAGCGTGCTGAGTACGATCTTCCTGCACTCCGCGCAAGCGTTCTCTACAAGGCAGACTCCAACATGGACCTCAGAAAGTCTCATGACAACTCTGCTGTTAAGGCGCTCTACGACGAGTACTTCGGCGAACCCGGCAGCCACAAGGCTCACGAGATTCTCCACACCACTTACGTTAAGCGCGGCCTTTAATCCTTGAATTATATAAAAAATGGCATCACCGTCTAGGTGATGCCATTTTTTGTGTGTGGGGCTACGCGCTTTCTTGAAAGAAAGCTGTGCAAAGAACTTTATACATGGGACTTATTATAAGAGCCGACGCGAGTGCAAAGCGTCAGAGCGCATTACTCGCGCCGCCTGCATGGCCACGCACCATTCCGACGGCTTGGATTGCGGAAATCGCTTGTGTGGTGGGGCGCGGCCGCTTTGCGGCGCGCATCTAAAGATAGATTTGCATACGTCCCCGTAGGGCGGGGGCTTCCTCCCGCCATTTTCGAAAAACGCACCATTCCGGCGGCTGGGGTGTGCGTAATTCCCATATACAAACGATTATCGCAATCCAAGCCTGCGTAATGGTGCGGGGCCATGGAGCAGGCGCGAATGTGGTGTTCTAACGGTTACATATATACAAAGGGGAATAGCGTAGCTGATTCCCTGTATAAAGTTTTTTGCGGAGCTTTCAAGCACATCGCTCTGCGATGTGCTCAAGAACAGCGACCGTAATTTCCATACGCAAAAATTTTTGAAAAAAATTTTTCAAAAACCTATTGACAAATGGGTTTGGATAGTGTATAATAAAAGCGTACCAAAAAGGTATAGATTTGAGGTGCGACAATGAGGATCACACAGGAAGCCGATTATGCACTGCGTATTGTTTATCTTCTTGCAAGGCACGGAGATAAGCTTGATTCGGTCAGCATTGCCGAGGCCGCAGGAGTTACCGAAAGATTTACGGTAAAGATACTCCGAAAGCTTATGGCAGGTGATTTGATAATCTCGCATAAAGGTGTAAAGGGAGGCTACGCTCTGGCGGTTGCTCCCGAAGAAATAAGTATGCGTAAGATTATCGAAACAATCGACGGCAAGACCGAAATATCGCGGTGTCTTGACTGTGGGTATGTGTGTACCCGAATGGGCGACCGAAAGGATATGTGTTTCTTTCATCTTATATTTAATAAGCTTAACAGCGAGCTTGCAGATAAGATGGATAGGGTAACACTTGATGCTGTGCTTGATGAAGAGCAGAGTATCGACGATATTTTGAAAAAATTATAATATTATATTTTCGGAGGATTTAATTATGGCAAAGTTTGTATGTTCTGTATGCGGATATGTTCACGAGGGAGATGCTGCTCCCGAAAGATGCCCCCAGTGCAAGGTTCCTGCTGAGAAGTTTGTAAAGCAGGATGACAGCGCAAAGACTTGGGCGGCTGAGCACGTTGTAGGTGTTGCAAAGGGCGCACCTGAGGCTATTCTTGAGGGTCTTCGCGCTAACTTTATGGGCGAGTGCACCGAGGTTGGTATGTATCTTGCAATGGCAAGAGTTGCACACCGCGAGGGATATCCCGAAATCGGTCTTTACTGGGAAAAGGCTGCATACGAAGAAGCTGAGCACGCGGCTAAGTTTGCAGAGCTTCTCGGCGAGGTTGTAACCGACTCCACCAAGAAGAATCTTGAAATGCGCGTTGAAGCTGAGAACGGCGCAACCGCAGGCAAGACCGAGCTTGCAAAGATGGCGAAGGAGCTTAACCTTGACGCTATCCACGACACCGTACATGAAATGGCACGTGACGAGGCTCGACACGGAAAAGCATTTGAGGGTCTTCTCGCAAGATACTTCAAATAAGATAATACTACACATTTGCAGAGGACGCGAAAGCGTCCTTTGTTTTTGTATACGAAAAAGAGAAAGGAGCGTCCGTGCGGACGCTCCTTTGAAAATGCCTGCTTATTTCGGTAATCAGTCAGCGATGATGTAGGGCATAACTTCACGCTCGAGGAGCGCGTATGCTTCCTTGTCGCAGCTCTTGTAGGGCTTGCGGCACTCGCCAAAGTCGTAGCCGAGAAGGTTGAGGACAGCCTTTTCACCTGCCATAACGCCAACCTTGCAAAGAGAAGTGATGATCTCGTTGCAGACGTGCTGAACAGCGAGAGCTTCCTTCATCTTGCCCTCGTTGAAGAGCTTCTGGATCTCAACGTACTTTTCAGCCATGAGGTTGTATGTGGAACCGATACCGCCGTCGCAGCCTGCTGCGAGACCGGAAAGGAACATCTCGTCGTAGCCGTTGTAAACTACCTTGTCGGGATGGTGAGACTTAACGGTTTCGATGAGGAAGCAGTCAAGAGCGGTGTTCTTAAGACCAAGGAAGTTGTCGCCTGCAATGAGGTCGCCAAGCTGCTGTGCGCTGAAGTTTACGCCGGAGAATGCGGGAATGTTATATACGATGCACTTGAGGGGAGTTGCAGCTGCGATCGCATTGTAGTGAGCAACGATCTCGTCGTAGCTGAACTTGTAGTAGAAGGGAGCAACAGCGGAAACTGCATCGTAGCCCATATCGTTTGCGCACTTTGCGAGGTCTACGCACTCGTCAGTGGAAACTGCGCCAACGTGAGCAATAAGGGTAACTCTGCCCTTGTTGATGTCAGCGATGGTCTGCATGAGAGCCTTTCTCTGATCGTTTGTCATCATGAATACTTCTGCGGTGGAGCCGTTGCAGTAGAAGCCGTTAACGCCTGCCTTGATGTTGCGCTCAATGAGGCGCTCAAGAGCCTTTTCGTTTACCTTGCCGTCAGCGGTAAAGGGAGTGAGGAGGGCGGTAAAAACGCCGTTGAAGTTTGCCATCGGTATGTACCTCTCTTAAATATGATAAAATAATATAAGCTGTTTGCCGACACACGGCAGGTTGCTGTCCTACAGAATTATGATACCACAAAAATACTGATTTGTCAATGGTTAAAAAAGATTTCTGCGCTGAAGTTAGGGAATCGGTGTATTATTCGATAGAGCTGAAAATTCGCTCATACCGGATTCGTATAGAAGGCTCTCCCATAGACCAAGAAACTGCGCTTTCTTTGCTCTCGGTCTATCTTGAATCGCTTGGTGAGTGATATTTCATCAGTTAAGTTTTTTGTACGTTTTTTCGACCTATAATATCATGTAGCAGCAAAAGCGGAGGTGCTTACCTCCGCTTTTGCTGCTTCGAGACAGTTGGATTTATTCCTCACTCTTACCGTATTTTGTGAAAACATAAGATTGAATTGAATCTGCATAGCACTCCTCAATAAAATTAAGTTTTCTGAACAAGGAGATACTTTTTTCATTGTCTTTCTCTATCAAGGCAACAATATCAACGGAAGGGTAGTGGCTTTGAATCTGAAAAGTCAATTCTTCCAATATTTCGTAAGCGTATCCTTTCTTTTGGAAAAGAGGTGCTACGGTAATTCCGAGCGTGAAACAGTTGTCCTTTTCCGAGAAGAACACGCTGATATCTCCTATCATTTCACAAGTTGCATTGCACACAATCGCATAATGCTGCTCTTCTTCCTTGGATAGGAAAGTGCTGCAAGAATAGTCCCGAACAAACTTTTTCAGATAAGCCATGCTTGTATCTTCATATCTTTGATAAAGATTGCATCTGCTGTCGTTACGGTAATCGAACAATATATCTGCATCTGTCGGACAGAAATTTCGTAAGTATAGTCGTGCTGTTTGCAGCATTCCGGTCCACCTCACAAATTCAAGCTTTTCAAACACTTTTCCCATTTCCATTATACCGTGATGCCGTCAATTGCGCAGCCGCGCCATAGCCGCGGAAGCCTGTGAAACGGGATTTCCTGCGTATATTATACCATAAGTACGTCACATCTGTCAAAAGCATCGCCAAGTTACACCGACAGATAAAAATATTCCGCTATTATTTCCGGTGATTCCTTCATTCCGTTGTCTATCCACCATCTGACGGTTTCAACAAAAACGGAGGATATATGATTTATCCAAAAGCTTTCCGGCAGTTTTACGCTTTTTCTTGCTTCAAAGCGCGGCAGTTGGCTTGTAATCAGTCGGCTAAGATCAGCTTTGAAGTACCGCAAAAACAATTCGTTGTTCTCCGAAGAAAGCAGGACAAGGATATTGTTGTCATTTTTCTGCAAGTGCTGTAGCAGGTGTAAAAACACCGCGTTTGGCGCATTGCAGTCGAAAATATGCCTGTGCTCAGGCGGTGCTGGGGTCACCGTATCAAAAATATGACAAAACAGCTCTTCGCACAGCGCTTTCAGAAGAAAATCCTTTGTTTCAAAATGGGAGTAGAATGTGGCTCTGCCAACATCGGCCTTTTCTATTATTTCCCCCACGGTGATCTTCGCAAAATCCTTTTTTGAGAGTAACTCGATAAATGCTGTGAATATTGCTTCCCTTGTCTTTCTTTGACGTCTGTCCATGAAGTTTCTCCATACATTTTTCATAAAATGTTCGGTAATGTACCGCTGATTTGATTTGTATATTGTTTTTTCTCGCATTATTTCATATAATAATACAGAACAGCAAGTTCAGAATCATACTTATTGTACCATAAAAGTGTTTTTTAGTCAATATTGGATCGGAGTAAACAGCATGAAAACCGAAAACAGCATTTTAATTGCATTTATTTTGAATTTGGCATTTTCCGTATTTGAGTTTTTCGGAGGAATTTTTATCGGCAGTGTATCCATTATTTCCGATGCACTGCACGATCTGGGGGATGCACTGGGCATTGGCGTATCCTACATTCTTGAGCGAAAAAGCAAAAGGGAAGCTGATGAGAAATACACTTACGGATACGGAAGATATTCGGTAATCGGCGGTGTTATTACAACTATTATACTTATTTTCGGCTCGCTTATAACGGTATACAATGCTATACTCAGAATTATAGAACCTGTGAGCATCAACTATGACGGAATGATAGTTTTTGCCATTGTGGGTGTATTGGTGAATTCGGGAGCCACATTTTTTACACGCTTCGGCGATTCGCAAAATCAAAAGGCAGTCAATCTCCATATGCTTGAGGATGTACTGGGATGGGTCGTTGTTCTGATTGGAGCAATTGTAATGCGTTTTACAGATTTTTGGTTTATTGACCCCATTATGTCTATCGGCGTTTCGCTGTTTATCTTTGTAAGCGCTTGCAGAAATCTAAGAGATATACTTGACCTGTTCCTTGAAAAAACGCCTGCCGGTATTGATGTCAGCGAGATAAAGGCACATATTTCGTCAATTGACGGGGTTGCGGATGTGCACCACATCCACATTTGGAGCATAGACGGACAGAATAATTATGCTACTATGCACATTGTAACTGATCTTGATGCACATGAGATAAAGGAGCAGATTCGTGAGGAGCTTGAAAAGCACGGAATCGGTCATGCGACGCTTGAGATTGAAAATATAGTAGAATATTGTCACGAGCAGGAGTGTCATACTGAGTTTAACGGAGATTTAGGGAATAACCATCATCATCACCACCATCACCACTGAGAAGTTACGGCTATAAATGCAGAATTATGGCATAAAAAGCGTTTGTGGCGCAAGAAGTAATATGTATACAAAGAGAGAATAAATTTTGTAAAGTTGAGTATTTGTATTGACTTTAGGCGTATTTTATGATAAAATAAACTCGTATAAAATTATTTTTAGAAATTTTTATGGAGGTACTAGTATGAAACGTTCACAGATCAACAGACTTATAAAGGAAAATATTGCGTTCATGGATAAAATGAATTTCAAGCTCCCGCCATTTGCATTTTTTACCCCGGATGAATGGGCAAAGAAAAATTCAGAGTACGATGAGATTCGTGATAATATGCTGGGATGGGATATTACAGATTTCGGAAGCGGCGATTTTTCCAAGGTAGGGCTTTTTCTCTTTACTGTGCGCAACGGTAATATAAACGATCAGCGCTACAGCAAGACCTACGCCGAGAAGATCATGGTTGTGGAAGAAGAACAGGTAACTCCGTATCATTTCCACTTCCATAAGGCGGAGGATATTATCAATCGCGGCGGCGGAAATCTTGTTGTGAAGCTTTACAATTCCACAGAAGACGGCAAATTTGCCGACACTCCCGTTACCGTTCATGTTGACGGCAGATGCTATGAGATCGAAGCTGGCGGCATTGTGGTTCTGGCACCGGGAGAGAGTATCACAATGGAGCGTGGGCAATATCACAGCTTCTGGGGTGAGGCAGGCCACGGCAAGGTGCTTGTAGGTGAGGTATCAATGGTCAACGACGACAAGACCGACAACCGCTTCTACGAGCCTGCGGGACGTTTCCCTGAAATCGTTGAGGATGAGCCGGCAGAATATCTGCTTTGCAGTGAATACAGACGCTAAAAGGGTAATTGCATCAGGAAAATATGATGGCACGAATCTTGAGGTGCTGGCAAAGTAAGAATACAACCACAAAAAGCACGCTGTACGCGTGCTTTTTGTATATTCAATATGCAGGTCGTAGTTAGCCTTTTTATGCTCAGCCAATGTTTGCAAGTACCTGATTGCATATCTGCTCCATACCAAGCTCGGTAGGATGACCGTTTATCTTGTCGATTTCCGAAAGCGTGACGTAGCCAAAACCGCAGTGCTCGCAAACACTTTTCATCGTGTCGGTAATCTCACTCTTGATGTTGCAGTTGCCGATGAATATTACTCTCGTACCGTGAAGCGTCTCTCTGAGCCGCTTTGCAAAATAGCTGATTGCAGGGAGGACGCAGAAAAGATCGCTATCCTCAATGCCGTCGTATTTCAGCTCGCCAAGCGGCGCATTGGACCAACTGTCGTTCGTACCGCCGAAAATGAAGAGTGTATCGATCTTATTGCGCTCAAAGAAGCCTTCACTAAGCAATTTTTCAAATCTGTATATGAACGACGAGCTGTGCGAGCAATCCGAGTTGTTGTATCCGGTGTATCCTATCGTCGAACCTGACCAACTGTTATTCTGCACGAGCACTGCGTCCGTAGTTTCAAGAATTCTGCCCCACCAAGTGTTCTTCATGTCAAATACATCGGGTGGTGATACGCGGTGCCCCGAATAATAGACGGCATATCCCTCGGGGATATAGCCCTCATATGTAGAATAACTGTCGCCAAATATCATTATATTTCCAAGCTTCATATCAGTACCTTGCCTTTCCTAATATTCACAAGTATAATTGTAACATTGCATAGGGCAAATGTCAATCCTATCATCGCATTTTTTTAAAAATTGCACTGATTTTATAAAGACAGTTTTGCAGCAAAACAGCCGAATAGCAAACGGCTGAAATCATAGGCTCCTTCCGTCATGCTTCGCGCGCCTACTTCCATCCATAGGAACGCTTTTTGTGGTGCGAGAAACGGGACTTATGGAACCCTACGCGAAATCGCTTCGCGGTGTCGCGGTCGTGCATACAGGCGTTTACGCACATTTCGTGCAAAAAAAGAACTGTATCAAGGCTAAAGCCTTAACACAGTTCTTTTGGTGCGAGAAACGGGACTTGAACCCGTACAGTGTGAACTACACGCCCCTCAAACGTGCGCGTCTGCCAGTTCCGCCACTCTCGCGTATTGCTGAGCCATTGCCCTGCAACGAATAATATTATATCACAACGGGAATGGTTTGTCAATAGGTTTTTGAAAAATATTTTGCTTTTTTTGTAAGTTTTTGATGCCTTCGTCCGCGGCATAGTTTATGGGGGATGATGTGCTCTGATACCGCAATTTGCTGTTGACAGAACAGCTGCATTTTGGTATAATATTTATATGATAATACGGTATACACGGAGATAAAAGATGAAAACACCGAAATCTGTATTTACCTGCACCGAGTGCGGTCATACAACGGCAAAATGGTACGGAAAATGTCCCTCCTGCGGCTCTTGGAACACTATGGAGGAGGGCAACGCGCCTGTTGAAACTGCTGTTTCGGCAGTCCAGAAGATAAAGAGAATAGCGCCCGAATACGAGTCCGATGTGGTGGCGTTTGACGAGCTTGAGCTTCCGTCATTCATCCGCTCGGGGACGGGAATGGGCGAGCTTGATCGCGTGCTTGGCGGCGGACTTGTTCACGGCTCGGTGGTGCTTCTTGCCGGTGAGCCGGGTATTGGTAAATCCACGCTTCTTTTGCAGATATCCTCGTCTCTGTGCAAGAACGACGACGGTACAGAGCGGAAAGTGCTTTACATATCGGGAGAGGAATCCCAGGGACAGCTTAAGCTTCGCGCCAAGCGGCTTGGAGTTGGCGGCAAGAGCCTTTACGTGCTCACCGAGACCAATGTGCGCCGCATAATGGACAAGTGCGACAAGCTTCACCCGGATGTGATCATCGTAGACTCCGTGCAGACCATGTACGACGAGCATATAGCCTCCGCGCCCGGAAGCATCGCGCAGGTACGCGAATCATCCCTTGCATTTATCGCTAAGGCGAAAAACGAGGGGGTGTCTGTTATCATGGTGGGACACGTCAACAAGGAGGGCGGTATTGCCGGACCTAAGGTGCTGGAGCACATGGTTGACGCCGTTCTGTATTTTGAGGGCGAAAAGCTTCGCTCATACCGCATAATTCGCGCTATCAAGAACCGTTTCGGCTCAACCAACGAAATCGGGATGTTTGAAATGACCGACGAGGGACTGACTCCTGTGGAAAATCCCTCAGAGGCGCTTCTTTCGGGCAGGCCTATAGGCGTTTCCGGCAACTGTGCCGTATGTGTGATGGAGGGCACACGTCCCATTATCGCCGAGGTGCAGGCACTTGTGGCGCAGACCGCATATCCGTCACCAAGACGCACCTCAAACGGTATAGACTACAACCGTATGTGCCTTATTCTTGCGGTGCTTGAAAAAAGGTTGGGGTACCGCTTCTCGGTGAACGATGCGTACCTTAACGTTATCGGCGGACTGCATATTGACGAGCCTGCGGCGGACCTTGCGGTGGCAATGGCACTTATCTCGTCCATCAAGGACGAGGCAGTTGCGGACGACCTTATTGCCATCGGTGAGATTGGACTTGCGGGCGAATGCCGCGCGGTACAGAATTTTGAGCAGAGAGTTGCTGAGGCGGTACGTCTCGGCTTCCGCAAGATAATCGTTCCGGCGCGAAATGTTGAGATGCGCGAGAAGGCAGGGAAGAAGCTGTCATATAAGGGCGTTGAGATAGTGCCTGTCAGGAGCATTTTTGACAGGATAAATTGGACAGGCGAGGAAAAATAGATAAAAAACCGCGGCAGGAGATGCTCCTGCCGCGGTTTTGTGCTTGTTTTCATCCAAGCTCGTCTTCGGGATAGCCGAAGAACACAATATTTTGCGAATCCTCCGAAAAAGGCTCAGCTCCGATGGAATTTTCACTTCCCATGAATCTTGTAAGCACCGTTTCGGTGATTTTTTCGTTGTCGCGGAGCATCATAAGGGCATATCCGCGCCCGTTTGTGATTTTTGAGCCAAATTTCAGACTTACTGTGTATCTGCCGTCGGGGGATGAGATTTGTGTGCCGCTTTTTTCGGTGCGCGGCGTTTCTACTGTGGTAATCGCGCCTGTGTCAAGGTCAAAGCGTTTATATTTGTCCGCCGCGCGGAACACGATACCGCCATTACCGAAGGACGGTGCGTCCGCGAAAAATCCGAATTCCGCAAGGCGGCACAGTCTGCCGTCAACTGATATAAGATTTAGAAAAGAGCGTGCCATTATCTGCCCTCAATGATGTAGAAGAACGGGCTTGTGGGGGAGTTTACCATCTTAAAGCAGGCGACGGTATACTGCTTGCGGTCAAGCTTTGACAGCTTTTCGCCGACGAGTTGTCCTTCGATATCGCCCTCGGCATGACCGGGGTAAACGGCGATAAGTATGATGGCGTCCTTATCCATAAGCTCAATTGCCGCATCTATGGCGGCGAGGGTGGTATCTCTCATGGTGGTGATTTTCTTATCGCTTCCGGGGAGATATCCCAGATTGAACATACCTGCTTTGACTTTTTCAGGAACAAATTCCTTTACTCTGTGATGTGATGCGCAAAAAAGGGTATAGTTGTCGGGACACCCTGCCGCCGCCAGATTCTTTGCTGTGGAATTGAGTGCGGCGAGCTGTATATCGAATGCGTACACCTTTCCGCTCTCGCCTACGGTCTTTGACAGAAACTCCGTATCGTGACCGTTTCCCATAGTATAATCAACCGCCACGTCCCCCTCGCGGAGATGCTGTGTTATAAAATATTTATGCATATCAAGAAGATCTACCTGTGCCATTTCCATTTACCTTTCGTATATTATTTTATATTTGATTATACCATATTATTGCATAAATTGCAATAGGAGTTACGGTCGCTTTTTTGAAAAAAAGCTCCGCAAAAAACTTTATACAGGGGAAATATATTAAACAATACGAGTGTTAACCGTTAGGACGCCACATTCGCGCCGCCTGCATGGCCCCGCACCATTCCGGCGGCTTGGGTTGCGTAATTCTAACTTTTTTGCACTCTGAAAAGCTGTACCGTAAGAGATGCGATTTTAGCAAACGATCTGCCGGGGCTTGCAGATGCTTGCATCTGCTGGGGACACCGGCTATTGAGAGCGCGGTATGCGAACACGCTGTCGCACATCAAAAAACTCCACAATTGGGAGCACCATGCGCTGAATTGTGTAATGGCAAGCATTGGAGCATGGGCAAAAGCCCTGTATAAAGTTTTTGCGGAGCTTTTTTCAAAAAGCGACCGTATCCCATACACAAAAACTCGGACCACTTTCGCAGTCCGAGTTTTCATGTTAGAACTTAATAACCTGACCGAGCTTTGCGGATTTGAATGCGGCTTCCATGACTTTCATGTCAAGCATCATCTGCTCGTGGGTAACAAGCTGGGACTCAATACCGTCGATCGCCTTGACGAAGTTGCGGTAGTAGTCGTGAACATCCGATACGGGACGCTCGCACTCGTAGGTGTCAGTGGTGATCTCATCGCGAGGCGCCATGGTCTTGGTAAGACCTGCGGCGGTTTCAACGGGCATAACATCGGATTCGTGCCATGCCTTGCATTTTACTACCTTGCAGTTTTCGCGCCAATCCGTAATGAGCGCCGTACCACCTCTTCCCTGCATATAGAAACGGGGAAGAGCGATGAAGTTGTATGTACCAAGCTCAATGTAGGCACGGCAGCCGTTCTTGAACATAAGCTCAAGCTTGAAGCCGTCGTCAACTTCGGTGTTTGTCAGATGATCGAGACGGCAGAATACCGTATCTATTTCAGAAGGGACGATCTGCAAAATTTGGTCTATGAGATGAATGCCCCAGTCGTAGATCATGCCGCCGCCGTACTTCTTCATACCGCGCCAATCCGAGGGGATTCCGCGTGAGCCGTGTACACGGGATTCGATGTTGAATATCTCACCGATCTCGCCGGACTCGTAGAGTGCCTTCATTGCGAGGGTGTCAACGTCCCAGCGTCTGTTCTGATGTACGGAGAAGATTTTGCCTGCCTTGTTTGCGGCGTCGATCATGTCCTGTAAGTCCTCCGAGCAGAGTGCAACAGGCTTTTCGCAGATAACACTCTTTCCTGCTTCAAGTGCCTTTATAACTACAGGCTTGTGCTGATCGTTGGGGATGGCAACTGTTACAATGTCAACATTTTTGTCAGCCAGTACCTCTTCATATGACGCGTATGCGTGAATGCCGCGGGACTCCGCAAGCTCGGATTTCTTTGGGTCGATGTCGTAAATACC
The DNA here is from genome assembly GCA_904501985.1 of uncultured Clostridia bacterium. Lineage (GTDB taxonomy): Bacteria > Bacillota > Clostridia > Oscillospirales > CAG-272 > Flemingiibacterium. Next base: position 24,620 of record CAJGCT010000012.1, on the reverse strand, counting down.
GAGAAGCTTTACAACGTCGCTTTTCTGGGTACGTTCGACGTGCCAGCCGCCCATTCCGCCGTAACCGATTACAACTAAATTTTTCATTGCTGTTTCCTTTTTTGTAACTGTCAAACTTGGTTTATGCCCGGGACATAGTGCCGGGCTTAGGCTCTTTTATAATAAACTGCTTTAAGTATTCAACAGCTTTGGAAAGTCCCTCATCAAGAGACTTTTCGCCATAGCAGTTGGTAATAACACATAATTTCGCTGTATGCATCCTTTGCCAAATCAGAAATTGTAAATAGTACCTGTTTTGGCGGACTCGTAGATGCCCTCAAGAATACGGGTAACGGTGTATGCCTGTTCGGGAAGAACGCAAGGATCGGTGTCGTTTACAACAGCGTCAATCCACTGCCGTATTTCATGATCAGCAGAAGTTGCGGGCTTGCCGTCATAGAAAACTACGCCGCCGGACTTGAGATCAACGGTGGTAACACACTGCTTGCCGTTGATAATAGAGTTGATATTAACGCCGTTATTCATGTCGCCGCCTGCCTTTGTACCGCAAACGGTGGTCTTAGCCTCGCGTACATCAAGGGTGTTGAGCGCCCATGCGGATTCAAGCACGATGGTTGCGCCGTTTTCCATTACGATGAAGCCAAAAGCGGAGTCCTCAACAGTAAACTGTTCGGGATCCCAGTCTCCATATGCATTGCCGGTGTTTGTGTCACCACTAAGCTTATGGTAGGTTGTACCTACACAGTACTTCGGCTTGTAGTTGTTCATTGTCCAGAGGGTAAGGTCAAGAGCATGGGTGCCGATGTCGATAAGGGGACCGCCGCCCTGCTCATATTCGTTAAGGAACACGCCCCATGTGGGAACTGCGCGGCGGCGCAGAGCGGTTGCCTTTGCGTAGTATATATCGCCGAATGTGCCCTTGTCAGCCTCTGCCTTAAGGAACTGAGATTCGGGATTATGACGGTTCTGATAACCGATCGTGAGCTTCTTGCCGGAACGCTTAGCTGCCTCAATCATCTTAAGAGCCTCAGCGGAATTTATAGCCATTGGCTTTTCGCACATAACGTGCTTGCCGGAATCAAGTGCATCAACAGTTATAAAGCTGTGACTGCGGTTTGGTGTGCACACGTGAACTACCTCGATGGACTCATCACGGAGCAGCTCCTTGTAATCCTCGTATATCTTTGCATCGGGAGTGCCAAATTCCTTTGCAGCCTTTTCTGCTTTTTCGATAACGATATCGCAGAACGCAACCATTTCAACCCCTTCAACTCTCTTAAGAGCGGGCATATGCTTTCTGTTGGCGATACCGCCGCATCCGATGATGCCGACTTTGACGGTTCTTGCAGCCATTGTAAAACAACCTCCAAATAAAATTTCAACATTACGGAACATCCGCCCCTAAACTGCGGCTGATTATAACCGTATATGTCAATGATATACCAAACAAACACAATTGTCAAGGTGTTTTGGCAAAAAAACAGTACCGAAATTGAAACAAGTAAAAAATGCGGTAAAAAATCGCAAATTTCCGATATTTTTCATATTTTTATTTGCGGTAATATGTGTAGTAAACCATTATGGTGCGCTCCGCGCCGCCTTTTGTAAGATCGGGGGCTGTAAGCATTGCACCGTCGTTACTCATAAGCTCCCAAGCGCGAAGCTCGGTTATCTTACAGCGGAATACGATATCCGCGCTTGACAGAACGATAAATTCATCGTCCTTTATGGAAAGCGAGCCTGCTTTTCCGATAACGATGTCCGTTCCCGTTTCGGGATCACGCTCACTGCAGTATTTTATGGCGCGTCCCGAAAGATGCTTTGCCATCTCTATTCTGAATGCCACAGAATTTTCGTTTTTCGGCTTAAAGAGCTTTTTAAATATACCAAGCATATGTATTTACCTCACAAATTAAAATTGCGCTGCAATTATTATACCATACTTTTCGTTTTTTTTCAATATCCTGCGGATAATCGCAACTGTCAAAATTGCTAAAAGAAAATGACAATTTTGTACGCTTTGCCAAAAATGAACAAATTGCCGAATCCTACTTGAAATTTTGTGAAATTATGGTATATTTATAGTAACATATTATTTTGTGTGGACTGATATTTTGATGATTTTTCCACCGATATGTGTTAAATCAAGGAAAGGAGAAGATATGGCACCTTGTCATATCGTACACCTTTATGCTCCCACTTGACAAACTTACCGAGGAGGCAAGGATAGGCTTTAGCTTGCACGGCGTTGATACCGATTCGCTGTCAGTCGTGCTTGAGCTTGACCTTGACCACGACGGAAAGTTCGGAGAGAGCTTTCTTGCTTTTGATGCAGGGAAGAAGATGCTTTATGCCATGTCGGTAACGTCGGACAACGAGACCGTGGAAAAGCGTAAGAGGGCGCGCCGCGCGGCAGAGGATGCCAAAGCCAAGGCCGCCAAGGCAGGCAAGGAATATAAGCCGCCGAAGGATGCTTTCATTCCCGACCTTTACAAAAACGCGGTGTTCCGCGAGTTTGACATGAAGCGTGTTTCGGACGCTTATGTTGACAACTTCGTTTCCTCAAACCGACTGCTTGCCAAGGATCATTCGCATGATGTGGACATCACACCGGCGGACGTAAAGCTTGACTACGGAGAAGCGAAAAAGCTTCAGGCACAGCGTGATGCCGATGCTACCACGGTGATAATCGCCTACTCCACCAACGCAAAGAAACGCAAGCTCTTTGCATTTGTAGACCTGATGAACCGCCTCATACGCGGTGACGAGGTAAAGGACGATGATCCAATTTTCGAGCAGTTCAACGCGAAATGTACGAAATGCGGCAGGGTATACGACGATCAGGAGCGAAAAATATGCAACCACTGCACCAACAGGAAGGCGGTATTCGTAAGACTGCTCGGATATTTCAAGCCATTTAAGCTGCAGCTTGCCACGGTGCTTGTCTGTATGCTTGCCACATCGTTCATACAGCTTATAAACCCCATAATCTCAAATCAGATACTCTACGATCAGGTAATATCCGAGCCGGGAGTGATTGCCGGCAAGGCGGTAGGTACGCTTCACAGCGAGAATTGGCTGTTTATTGTGATCGGAGTGATCTTCGGGATAGCACTTTTGTCCCTTGGCGTGTCCATCATACAAAACCGTGCAAATGCTACCATGTCAACAAAGGTGACGCTTAATATGAAGATGGATATCTTCACGGCGCTCCAGAATCTGTCACTGTCATTCTTCAACAACAATCAGACGGGACGGCTTATCACAAGGGTAAACTACGATGCTGACCGCATTCGCGCGTTTTTCATCGACGGCGTACCGAACTTTGTCATAAACGCGGTGAACTTTATCGGTCTTACTGTATTCCTCTTTATGCTCAATTGGAAGCTGACCCTTATCGTGTTTATCCCTGTCCCCATAATCGTATGCATATTCAAATTCATGCTTCCGAAGCTTTGGAGAATGTATTCAAAGCAGTGGAGACGTTCTTCGAGCCTTAACGCGGTGCTTGGCGACTCCCTGACGGGAATCCGCGTGGTAAAGGCGTTTTCAAAGGAAGCTGAGGAGACCTCACGCTTCTATACATACGCCGAAAGGCTTACAAAGGCAAATCTTCAGACAAACCTCGTGTCACTGACAATTTTCCCCGTGGTGGGACTGCTCATCGGTCTTTCGAGTCAGGTAATATGGGGATTCGGCGGCCTTGAGGTAATGGACAAGCAGATGACCTACGGTGATTTTGCAACATATCTCGGATATATCGGCATGATATTCGGTCCCCTTAACTTCTTCACCAATTTCACCAACATGGTAACGGATACCGCAAACTGCGCACAGCGTATGTTTGAGATCACCGATGCCGTGCCGGAGATCACCGATGCGAAAGACCCCGTAAAGCTTGAAACCCTTCGCGGCGACATTGAATTTAAGAATGTATGCTTCCACTACGCCGCTAACCGTCCAATACTTAAGAATGTTTCCCTTAAGATAAACGCAGGCGACCATATCGGTCTTGTGGGACACACGGGAAGCGGAAAATCCACCATTGCCAATTTAATTAACCGTCTCTACGATACCATAAGCGGTACTATTGAGATCGACGGTCATAATGTAAAGAATATCGCCACAAAATCACTCAGAGACAACATCTCTATAGTTTCCCAGGAAATATTCCTCTTTAAAGGCACTATAGCCGACAATATCCGATATGCAAGACCGGATGCGTCCATGGAAGAGGTTATAGCCGCCGCAAAGGCGGCAAACGCCCACGATTTCATTCTCCGCCTGCCGGAGGGATATGAGACCCTTGTGGGTACGGGAAGCCGGTCACTGTCCGGCGGTGAGAAGCAGCGTGTATCAATAGCGCGTGCACTTCTTCTTGCGCCGTCCGTGCTTATTCTTGATGAAGCAACGGCGGCTATGGACACCGAGACCGAGCGTCTCATACAGGATGCGCTGTCGGCGCTTATTGAAGGCAGAACCACCATTACCATTGCTCACAGGCTTTCCACTCTTAAGGACTGCAACAAGCTGTTCGTCATTGAAAACGGTGAGATAGCCGAGGAGGGTACGCACGCGGAGCTTCTTTCGAAAAAGGGAATGTTCTTCAAGCTGTACACTCTTCAGAACGAAGCCAATAAGAAGATAATCGCTGGAATGTGATCTTAAATGGAGGAATAATCATGGCTGAAGATAAAAAAACTACCGCAAAACCGAGCACCAAGCCGAAAAACGATATTCTCGGCGACGGCGAGGATGACGGTGATCTGATACTTGAAAATCAGCGCGTTTCAATTGCGCTTACTCCGGAAAATGCATGGTTCAGCCGCTCCGGCGGTAATCTTATCTCCCTTAAGATAATAAACGACAAGGGAGAGGAGGAAGAGTTCGAGCGCGTTGTGGTGCTCCGCTCGTTCCCCGTAACAAATCCGGACGAATTTCTCTCAGTCAGAGAGCCGGATTCAAAGAAGCAGGGGCGAGGCAAGGAGATCGGCATGATACGCCGCATCACCGACTTTGACGAGGCGACACGACAGCTTCTTTCCGAGGAGCTTGACAGACGTTATTTCACTCCCGAAATACAGAAGATAATGTCTGTAAAGGACAAGTTCGGTTATCTTTATTGGGAGGTCGTGACCACCGCAGGACACGTTACCTTTGTTTTAAACAATCCGTTTTCAAACATCCGAATCTTAGAGGATGGACGTATACTCATAAACGATATCGACGGAAACGTGTTTGAGATACGCGATCCTGCAAATCTTGACGCGGCAAGCCTTAAGAAGATCGAGATCTATCTCTAAAGGGAAGGAAGTGAGTCTGTGAGACTTATGTTTGATCTGCCGGAGCGCGAGAATGCGGTGCTTTCGGCGGTGGTGCATGAGGGAGAAAAGCTCATGTACTGCATTCCGTTCAATATCCTTGAGGATAAGTTCGTATCGGGCTTTATTGCCATAACCAACAAAAAGATATACAAGATACTTGACGACAGACTGCTTGCGGAGTACACTCTTGCAGGCGCCAAGGACTTCAGGACCGAGGTCATGTACGGAAGCTGCGGATTCTACGCAGATTTCGGGGAGGGAACGACCCTTATCTGCCAGTTTGTGTCGGGACGGCATCTGCCGAGATACGCGGTCATTGTAAAGGCGTGCGAGATTCTCGCCGAGGATCAGTCGCGGGACGCGCCTATAACAAACTCCGAGAGGGAGCGATTCTGCCCCAAATGCGGCAGACCCTTTGTGCGCGGCACAAACATCTGTCCGTACTGCCTTGACCACATGGAGGTCTACAAAAAAGTGTTCGCTCTGACCAAGGGTCTGCGGCTTATGATGTGCTTTCCCTTTGTTGTGGCGGTGTTCAACGTAATATTCCAATTCGTTGTGCCGCAGATACAGAAGATCGCGCTTAACAACTACATCCTTAACGAGACCACCCACGGAAGAGCGGACAAGATGACGGAGTTCGTATTTATCGTCGCCGCCATAGTTTCCCTTGATCTGTTCCACCGCGCGTTAGCTGTGCTTCAAAGCAGGCTGTCCGCCATCACGGGCAACAAGTTTACCCTTATGATGCGCACGCTCCTTTATGAAAAGATACAGTCGCTCTCCATGTCAAGCGTACAGCGCAAGTCCACCGGCGACCTTATGGGTAGAATCAACGGCGATGTCAACGTGGCGCAGGACTTTATAGTAAACCAGCTCCCGAACCTGTTTGTTCAGGTGTTCTCGTTCTTAACAGGACTTGTGGTGATGCTTGTTATAAGCCCCATAATGGCACTGTTCATCTTTGTGCCCATCCCCTTTGTGGTGTTCCTTATATCGAAGTTCTGGAAATCCGTACAGCTTCGCAACCGCAGACTTTGGGTGCTTGGTCAGCGCACAAATCACCTGCTCCAGGACATCCTTAACGGTATTCGCGTTGTAAAGTGCTTCGGGCGTGAGGCGAGCGAGATCGCACGCTTCAAGAGTGCTTCGGTAAAGCACGCGGCGCAGAATGAGCGCAATGCCAAGGTGTTTGACACGGTGTTCCCACTCCTTGGCTTTGCCATAAAGCTTGGAAGCTATTTTATACTGATGTACGGAAATTACCTGCTGTTTAACGGCAAAATGCTTGTGGGTGAGCTTCATCAGATAAACTCCTACGCAAACATTATCTATGCGCCGCTCATGTACATCACCTTTATTCCGAGAAACATCTCCAACTTCTTGACCTCGCTTTCAAAGATATTCGAGATAATCGAGGAAAATCAGGAGGTTGCGGACATTGATCTTCCTATTGATATCCGAATCGAGGGCGAGATCGACGTTAAGAATGTGACGTTTGGCTACGAGAGCTACAATCCCGTGCTTGAGGGCATATCGTTCCATGTAAATCCCGGTGAGATGATTGGTATTGTGGGACATTCCGGATGCGGAAAGACCACGCTTATAAATCTTCTCATGCGTCTGTACGACGTAAATGAGGGTGCTATTGAGATCGACGGCGTTAACATCAAGGACATATCCCAGAACGCTCTGCGCACGCAGATAGGCGTAGTGCTTCAGGAGACATTCCTGTTTTCGGGTACGATCCGCGACAACATCCGCTACGCTATGCCCCATGCAACAGATGAGCAGGTGATCGCGGCGGCGCGCATTGCAAACGCTCACGATTTTATTCTGAATCTCCCCGAGGGCTACAACACGATGGTAGGCGAGAAGGGATATTCGCTGTCGGGCGGTGAGCGTCAGCGCATTGCCATTGCCAGGGCGGTGATACACGATCCGCGCATAATGATACTTGACGAGGCTACGGCGGCACTTGACACTGAGACGGAGAAGCTTATTCAGGATTCGCTTAATAAGCTTACTGAGGGGCGCACGGTATTTGCCATTGCGCACCGTCTCTCAACGCTTCGCAATGCGGACAAGCTTCTTGTGCTTGACAAGGGTCGTGTTGCCGAGTTCGGCACTCACTCGGAGCTTCTCGAAAACAAGGGCATATACTACAAGCTGGTAATGGCTCAGCGCAAGATGGCGCAGTCCGTCATCGAGCATCAGGGTATTGCTAACTGACAACGACACACCGCTCGCATTTGTGTGGGCGGTGTGTTTTTGTGAGGGGAATTTGTTTGCATATAGGAATTACGCGCTTTCTTGAAAGAAAGCTGTGCAAAGAACTTTATACAAAGGAAACACTACAACGCTAAGGCAACGCGATTGCAGAATCTCTCATGCGCCTAACTCGCGCCGCCTGCATGGCCCCGCACCATTCCGGCGGCTTGGCTTGTGGTAATTCTAACTTTTATTTGCACCTTGAAAGGCTGTGCCGCAAGAGATACGGCTATATGAAACGATCCGCCGGGATAAGGGGCCCGGCTCCTGGGAGCGTTTCGGAGCGTCATATAAACACTCTGTGGATAAAATTCCCTGTATAAAGTTTTTGCGGAGCTTTTTTCAAAAAGCGACCGTACTCCCACACAAAAGTTAAGAAATTTACAAAATTATAGTGACAGAACGGGAATTTTGTGGTACAATTAAGGTGTTAAGTATAATTTTAAGGAGAAAATGGTATGATTTTGAATTTGGAGCAGGTGAAAGCCATAACCTGCGGCGCGGAGAGCGTTATTTCCGGTAACGGAGGCTTTGAATTCCGCAGATTCACCAAAGAGCAGACGAATGCATATATAAAATACCGCGACGAGATGTACGGCAAAAAGACGCTGGTAAATTCCGGTGTTCGCCTTGCGTTTACAACTGATTCTACAAACTTTTCCCTCACATATGGACACTACACCGACCACAGCCTCGGTTTTGGCTGGATAGAGGTGTTCGTTGACGGCAGATCTGCCGGAAATTTCCCGGTTGATTTTAATACAAGGGGAAAAATAGAGCTGACCGAGCTTGGCGAGAGCGTTAAGAATGTAGAAATCCATCTCCCATGGCAGAAAAACGTCACCGTCTCGGATATCACACTTAACGACGGCGCGATTTTAAAACCGCTTCGCCGCTCACGTATCCTCATGGCGTTTGGCGATTCCATTACCATGGGACAAAACGCACAGATTACATCCCGTACATATGCCGCGCAGCTTGCGGCAAGACTTGATGCCGACCTTTACAACAAAGCAATCGCCGGTGACCGCTTCTTTCCGGAGCTTCTCGATGTGGAAGAACCGGTTACTCCCGACATAATAACCGTGGCATACGGCACAAACGATTGGATCGTTCACAGCCGCGAAACGCTGACAAAGCGAAGCCGCGATTTTATGGTGGCTCTTTCGAGAAAATTCCCATTGGTACGCATATTTGCCATATCTCCCATCTGGCGCGCGACGAACACGCGAATCGGAAAGTTCGGCGGTCCTCTCAGCGAGGTCCACGGTGTTATTGAAAACGCCGCGGCGGGACTTGCCAATGTGACTGTAATCGACGGAAGCAAGCTTGCACCGTGCGATCCTGCGTATTATACAGACGGACTTCATCCCCACGATTTCGGTATGGATATTTATGCAGATGCCCTGTATCTTGAAATAAAAAAGCATCTTTAAGATGCGGAAATAAATTATTACGGAGGATAAAAACATGGATGAGATCAAGGAAAAAATTGAAGCGGTGGTTGCGAAAATAAAGAGCGATGATGCGCTTCGCGCCAAGTTCAAGACTGAGCCTGTAAAGGCACTTGAGGAAGTGCTCGGTGTTGATCTGCCTGATGACGTTATCGAGAAGATTATTGACGGCGTTAAGGCAAAGCTTGCAGTAGGTGATATCGCTGACAAGGCAGACGGCATAAAGGATGCTCTTGGCGGAATTCTCGGAAAACTGAAGAAATGAAAAAAATCCGAAAGCGTTCGCTTTCGGATTTTTGGCAGGGATAGTTGGACTCGAACCAACGCGTGCAGGAGTCAAAGTCCTGTGCCTTTACCGACTTGGCTATATCCCTATAACACCATAATAGTATACCATATTTACGAAGCTTTGTCAAGCACTCGCGGAAATTTTCACGCAAGATTTGTGAAAAAATCGGTTTTGACTGCTGCTTGCCCGATTTTTGCCCTGCGACAATTACTCAAAAGGGGGATCTTTCGGTTTTCTTCATAATTATTATATATGCTATTATATACGCAGAACACGTATATATGTGTTGCGTATAGCCGTTCAAAAAGCAGGGAATACGAGATGTCTGCCGCGTGTTTGCGCGCTTTTCTGGTAAATGTACAAAATGCCTATAAGGTGTGGGTTGTCAATGGGGAAAATGCACAGTAAATGTACAATAAATATATCCGTATTGGCGATGGTTTTGTAGAAAATAACTAAAGGGTTTAAAAAATTAACAAGTTTGAGAAATTTGTTTCTAAATCATTGACATATTGCTTTTTATGTGATATAATGGAACAGTAAAAATGTTTAGTATGCACACTTGTGTAGACATTTTTCGGAGTTTTAAGGCTTAACCTGATTCCCGGTTCAAGTTCTGCTTTGGAGGGTATCATGTACAGGCGTTTTTTCGGGTCGCTGTGTGCAGCTCTTGCCTCGGCGGCGGTCGGCATATGTGGAACGTTCTGACTATGCCTGACGGGAAGAATTCCTTGCTGACCTCACCGGCAGCGATGTGGGAATGATTGGTGACGGCGGGACAAACTCCGCTTATATTGTTTACATACAGCGGTATCTCGCAAGATGGAGCGGATACAGCGATGCTGAGATTGATCTGAGGATATTTGATTTTGACGGCGACTGCGAAGTAGCTTTGGACGGTGCGATGCGGTTTGCGCGGCACTTAGTCAAGTGAATCGGATGTGAAACCTTGGTGCGGTGAGCCAACTAAATTTTTGTAAATCTTTTGATTTAAATATTTTATCTTAAAGGAGAAAAACCATGAAGCGTTCAACCAGAATTCTTTCCATTATCATGGCATTTGCTATGATCGTATCATCGATGGTTGTTGTTGCATCTGCTGCAGAAGCAGAGGTAGGCACTATCTCGGTGGTAGCAGGCGATGTCGCAAACGGTCAGGTAGCCGTTGATATCGTCGTTGCAAACAACCCCGGCGTAACTACTATGAGACTTCAGCTTGGATATCCCGCAGAGGGATTTACCATTGCTTCCGTTGAAGACGGCGGCATTCTCGGTGAACAGTATGTTGAAGATGATGGAGTTAATCTTAATCTGAATCCCTTTATTCTGTTCTGGAGCAACGGTACCGCTACTACTGACTTCACAGAAGACGGTACTATTGCAACCGTAGTATTCAACGTAGCTGACGATGTCGCTCCCGGTTCGTATAACATTTCCGTTTCTTACGAGAAGGGCAACGATCAGATTATAAACGCAGCTGACAAAGAAGTTGAATTCGTTTGCAATTCCGCTACTGTCGTTGTTGAAGAGACTGTTACTCCTGTAGAGAGCATCGCTCTTAGCGAGACCAAAATTGAACTCGTTGAGGAAGCGACCGCTACTCTTACCGCAACTGTTCTTCCTGAGGATGCAGACTATGATGCTATTGAGTGGACTTCTTCCAACGACGCTGTCGCAACCGTTGAAAACGGCGTTGTAACCGCAGTTGCAGCAGGTACTGCTACCATCACCGCAGCAATCGGCGAGATTAAGGCTGAGTGCGCTGTAACCGTTAACGCTAAGACTATTGCAGTAACCGGTATCACACTTAATAAGACTGAAGCTACTCTTACCGAGGGCGAGACCCTTGAACTCGTAGCAACCGTATCTCCTGCAGATGCAACCAACAAGACTGTTGTTTGGGAATCCGACGACGAGGACGTTGCAACTGTTGTTGACGGTGTTGTAACTGCAGTTAAAGCTGGAGAAGCTACCATCACCGCAACTGCTGGCGATAAGACCGCTACTTGCGCTGTAACTGTTGAGGCTAAGGCTACTCCTGTAGCTAAGATCGTTGATGATGAGTACACCTCCGTTGCAGAGGCTCTTGCAGCTGCTAAGTCCGGCGATAAGGTTGTTATGGTTGCTGACTCTACCGAAAGCGTTATCATGATCAACCCCGGTGTAACTCTTGACATTGGCGAATATACTCTTACTGCAGATTACGTAGTTGGATACAAGGGTAGCGTACTTACCGGTGCTGCGTATAATACCACTACCCAAGATTTCGCTAAACTTGTTGTTCCTGAAGACAATGTAATTCTTTACGGAGATAATGGAAAATCTGGTGAGTATTCCGTGCTTCCTTTCTGGAACGGTACTGACGCATACCAGTTCACCTTGTATGATGTTTATGAAATAGAAGCTGCTTACTATAATGACGAGGAGATTTATCTCCAGTTTACTCAGGCAGTTACAACTAATTGGCGTAATACCTATTTCAAAACTGACGGTGTTTCTGATAACAACCTTGAGGTAGTTGTAACCCTTACTTGGTCTAATGATAATGGTAAATATAATCAGACATATGTATACAATGATTACTTTACCTCTGTTGTTGCTGCTGCTGGTCTTAAGATGTCCTATACATTTACTCTTAAGGGTTACGATATGATGGGTCTTGATCCTGCTGCATTTACTATGAGTGCAGGAATCCGCTCCACCACAGGTGTTGCGACTGCAAAGGTTGCTACTGTAAACGCACAGTAAAATTGTAGGCGTACAAAAACTTTATATATTTTACTTATACAGATAAGGAGGTGATTCTAGTGAAGTATACAAAGCCTGAGATTTACGTAGTAGATTTCGTAAGCGAGGATATCGCCGATAATGGTGGTGTTACAAGTAATGGTAATACAGACGAAGGCGATTTCTAATAAACTGTTTTTTGGAGATTTATTATGTTATTGAGCATTGCTGATTTGGTGGTAGAACTTGAAGATAGTGCTAATTTGTCGTCTTTGACTTCTGAATATGCACTTGATATAAAAATTAAGCCGCATATTGAGATACATTCGAAAGATTATCGTCTAGATTCTTACCCTGCTTTATCTGAATGTGATGCTCATTACATGGAATCCGGCTGGTTTTTCTATCGTGAACTACTTAAATTTAACGGCGTTTATCTTCATTCGTCAGCCGTTGAATACAAGGGCAAAGCTTACCTTTTCTCCGGACCGTGCGGTATGGGTAAATCCACACACACCGGTCTTTGGATGGATACATTCGGTGACGAGGTTAAGCTGTTTAACGATGATAAGCCTGCGCTGCGCCGTTTGGAGGACCGGTGGTACGCCTACGGTACTCCATGGAGCGGCAAAAACCATATCAATATCAATATGAAAGTGCCGCTTGCCGGAATGTGCTTCCTTAAGCAGGCACCGGAAAATAAAATACGTCGACTTGACGCTATGGAGGCTCTGCAGAAGATTCTTCCTCAGACTTTGCATCGGTTTAGGCTTGAAGCTAATACCAACCTCCTTCTGTCAAATCTCGACAAACTCATTCGCGAAATACCGATTTTTGAGCTTGAAAACCGCCCTGAACCGGCGGCAGCTCAGCTCAGTTACGAAACCATGCGCAAAGCCGCAGAGGAGGCAGGATTATGAAAATTAAAGAAGGATATGTACTCCGTGAGGTAGCGGACCAATATGTTGTCATACCTTTTGGTTCAGAAAGTGTCAGCTTCAACGGAATGATTACTCTTAATGAATCCGGCGCGCTCTTGTGGCGTGCATTGGAGAATGGCGGAGACCGTGAGACTCTTGCAGATGCTCTTGTCGGTGAATATGACATTGACCGCGAGTCAGCACTTGCAGATGCGGACGAATTTATCGCGTCCCTCACGAAAATCGGCTGTATTGAGTAAAATAAGCGTTTTTTACCGCAAGGACACCGTCTGTGCAATGTACAGACGGTGTTTATTTGTTTATATCACAGCCTGCGGTGCGATTTTGTGAAAATCGCCTAAAATCGTCAAAAAACTAAAGAAATATTGACATAAACCCTAATTTATGATACAATATTCGTGGTGTGTACTGCTTGCTCGTGCGTATGTATATTTTGGGAGGAGTTTAACGGTGAATATCATAAAAAAAACAATTTCTATATTAAAAAACGAAGGCATAAAATCATTTTTGCTAAGGAGTATTGGCTATTTCCTGCGCAAGTTGTATAAGATATATGCTAGAATAATGGATTTTCGCATCGGAAAAGTTTCCGTTGATAAGAAAAAGCAGAGTCGGTATAAGGATATTGGTGCTTATGCTACAGAAAGTACTAATTACATTTGGTTAAAGAAGCTTTTTTCTTCTTATCCGCTCAAACCGGACGATGTTTTTATAGATGTCGGATGTGGAGAAGGCAGGGTCTTGACATATTTATATCTTAAAAAGTTCCGCAATAAAATGACCGGTATTGAACTAGATGAAGAAATAGCACAAATTGCGAAGCAACGCACTAAAAAATGCGATAATATCCACATATGTCAAGGAAATGTGCTTGAAAAGGGCGAGGTGTTCAAGGATGCAACAGCCGTTTATTTATTCAATCCTTTTAACGCTGAAATTCTTTCTTCGTTTATCGAAATGATAGAAGAAAATGTAGATCATAGGTTAACGCTCTATTATGCTAACGATATACATAGAAAAGTACTGGACAAACGCGAAAAATGGTATATAATCAGAAGAAATATCATTAAAAACATGATAACTCCCAAAAGGGCATACTCTATTTATCTCTACTGGCCTGATAAAGAGTGATTTGTGAAGTTGTAATATATCCAATCTTTTAAAATAGGAGGCAAAACAATGAAATTCATGAAAAAAACAGCTGCTGTTATAATGGCGGCGGCTTTGGCTGTATCATCACTTCCCATGATGGTGGCGGCGGATGATACACCTACAATTTCCGCTTCTTCCGGCGATGCAACTCCCGGTGAGACTGTAGAAGTGGAAATTTCGATTTCGAATAATCCCGGTATCGCAAGTCTTAAGCTTACCTGCGATTACGACAGCAGATTTTTTAAGCTTATAGATGTCGACGATGCCGGTGTTCTTGGATCAAAATCGCACAAGCCTGTTGAGGAAGTGGCAAACGGTGGACCATACACCCTTATGTGGTTTAATCCTACCAAAAAAGATGATTACACAGTTGATGACGTGATCGTTACACTTACCTTTGAAGTAGCAAGCAACACTCCTGCCGGAGACCACGATATTGATATTTCCTATGATTACAGCAAAAAGGATGCTATCAATACCAATCTGAGAGCAGTTTACTTTGAGCTTGAGGATTCCGTTATTTACGTCGAGGATATCGGTCAAGGCTCCGTTGACGACGAAGACGACGAGGATTACGAAGACGATTTTGAAGACGATTACGACGATAACGAGGATGAAGACGGGGAAGACGATGACGAGGACACCCCCGGCGAAGACCTCTCCGACGTTAAGTTTTTAAACAAGACCTATACCTATGACGGCGAAAGAAAGACCCTTAAGGTAACGGGTCTTCCGGAGGACGCAGAGGTTGAGTATGAAGACAACAAGGCAACCGATGCAGGTACATACAGAGCTTATGCTGTAGTTACTCTTGACGGCGAGTCTGTGGAGCTGTCTGCGAAGCTTATAATCAAACCTCGCGAGATCACAATTAAGGGTCTTACCGCTGAGGATAAGGCTTATGACGGAAACACCGATGCAATACTTAGCGGCGGCGAGCTTGACGGCGTTATCGAAGGTGACGACGTGTATGTTACCATGCCGGAGACAGGCAAATTCAGCAGTGCCGCTGTTGGAACAAACAAAACAGTCACATTTACCGCTCCTACACTTGAGGGTGATGATGCGGACAACTACACGCTGAAGCTTCCCACCCTTAAGGCGGATATAACTGCGGCAGGCACTACGACTAAGCCCTCAACTCCTTCCGATACCGAGACCACCGATCCGGTTATCACTCCCAAGCCTTGGGTTAATCCTTTTGCTGATGTTACCATGAACGATTGGTACTACGGTGCGGTTAAGTTTGCCAGCGAAAACGGCATAATGAACGGTACATCCGATGCTATTTTCGATCCAAACGGCGACATAACCCGTTCCATGTTTGTAACTGTACTTCACCGTATTGCAGGTAAGCCTGCGGCGGAAAAGGGCGCATTTACCGATGTTGAGAGCGGCTCATGGTATGAGGCGGCGGTCAATTGGGCAAGTGCAAACGGAATCGTCAACGGCACATCTGCCACCACATTTGATCCGAATGCTACCATAACCCGTGAGCAGATGGCGACTATCCTTTACCGCTATGCTAACTTCAAGAAATACGATCTGACTGTAGGTCAGACTCGCTTATTTGCGGACAGTGCTGATATTGCAGACTACGCTAAAGACGCTATGAATTGGGCGGCTGACAAGGGTCTTATCACCGGAAGCGGTGACGGAACTGTTACTCCCAAGGCATATGCATCCCGTGCACAGGCGGCTACCATGCTTCAGAGAATGGTAGAAAAGTTTAGCTGATATAGATTTGAAAGGGACGAATCGTGAGGTTCGTCCCTTTTGATTCGTGCGCCGCTTGAAGCGGCGGTGCGGCGTGAAAATTTTACCTTAGTTCACAATGAACGAAAAACTACAGTTTTACATAAAAAAAGTTGAAAAACCTATTGAAATTTTCTATCTGCGCGTGTATAATATACTTAGTGCATTATGCATTAAGCACGGCGTCCGCGTATGATGGTGGCGTGCAGAGAAAGGAGAATAATATATCATGGAAACAGTAAGAGTTGGTATTATCGGCTTCGGTAACATGGGTACGAGCCATGCGAAGTATTTGAATGCAGGTGAGGTGGAAAACGCTGTACTTGGCGCTATCTGCGACATTAAGCCTGCTAAGCTTGAGGCGGCAAAGGAGCTTTATCCCGAGGTTCCGCTTTTTGAGGACTATATGGAAATGATAAAGTCCGGTCTTGTTGATATGATCATTATTGCAACACCTCACTATCTCCATCCTACAATGGGTATCGAGGCTATGCGCGTCGGTATGCCGATAATGAGCGAAAAGCCTGCCGGAGTTTACACAAAGCAGGTTGAGGAAATCATCGCTGTTGCAAAGGAAACAGGCGTGCCCTACGGCCTTATGTTTAATCAGAGAACCAATCCTATGTACATAAAGATGCGTGAGATGGTTCAGGGCGGTGAGCTTGGCGAGCTTAAGAGAGTCAATTGGATCATTACTGACTGGTTCAGAACTCAGCAGTACTATGATTCCGGCGATTGGCGTGCTACATGGGACGGCGAAGGCGGCGGCGTGCTTATCAATCAGTGCCCCCATCAGCTTGACCTCTGGCAGTGGATCTGCGGTATGCCCAAGCGCATTCATGCGTTCTGCCACGAAGGTCTCCATCACAACATCGAGGTAGAGGACGACGTTACCGCATACGCAGAGTATGAGAACGGCGCTACCGCTGTGTTCATCACTACCACCGGCGACCATCCCGGTACTAACCGTTTTGAGGTTACAGGTACAAAGGGTAAGATGATCGCAGAGGGCAAGACCCTTACATTCTATAAGAACAAAGAAGCTACCGATGACCTTATAAGGAACTCACCCAAGGGATTCCCTGCTCCGGATCATGAAGTTATCGAGTTCACCTTCGAAGATGCAGGTCCTCAGCATAAGGGCGTAACTCAGGCGTTTGTTAACCATCTCCTTAGAGGCGAGCCTATGATCGCTGACGGTCCTGAGGGAATCAACGGTCTGTGTATCTCCAACGCAATGATGCTTTCCTCCTGGAAGAACGATTTCGTTGACTGCAAGAACGACGGCGAGGAGTTCTGGGCAGAGCTTCAGAAGCGCATCGAGATCTCCAAGAAGAAGGAGAAGAAGGTAGTTGTTGAAAAGGTTGAGGACCTTTCCGCAACCTACACCTCCAAGGCATAAAGGCGGTTACATGAACACGAAGATACCCGGCATGGCGATAGCGCATCTTGCGCTCCGTGCTTCCGATATCGACAGATCCATAAAATTCTATACCGAGCTTGGAATGGAGCCTTACCTTGCTTGGGGCGAGGGTGCAAAGCGCATCCAAATGCTCAAATTCGGCGGCGGCGCGGGCGTTCTTGAGCTTTTTAACGAGGGTCCTGAGATCAAGGTCGTTGGTGAGTATGCCGGCAAGTACACTCATTTCGCTTATGCTGTTGAGGATGTGGAAGCAGCCTACAATACGGCTCTTGCCGCAGGAGCGTTGCCTAAAACCGCTCCCAAGACAGTTTCTCTTGACTCCACTCCCGAAAAGGTATCTATAAACATTGCGTTTGTATACGGTCCTGACGGTGAGGAGATAGAGTTCTTCAAGGAAATAAGATAACGGAGGGGTATTATGCTTGCAACTACTGTTATAATTCATGTAAAACCAGAGTGCGTAGAGGATTTTATAAAGATCACTCTCTACAACAACGAAAATTCCCGAAAAGAGCCGGGAAATGTGCGCTTTGACGTGCTTCAGTCAAACGATGATCCCACTTACTTTACGCTTTACGAGGTCTACAAGACTGCCGAGGATGCCAAGGCACACAAGGAGACCGAGCATTACAAGAAGTGGCGCGACACCGTTGAGCCGTACATGGCGTGCAAGCGGCAGGGAATAGGTCACACGCCTCTTGCGTTTGACTGATTTATATGCATTAAAGATCGGCAGAGATTTAGGTCTCTGCCGGTTTTTTGTGTGGGGGGCTACGGTCGCTATGGGAGATACGGTCGCTGTTTTTGTAAAAGCCTCCGCAAAAACTTTATACATGGGGCTTATGTAAAACAGCGCGAGTGCAGAGCGTTAGGGCACTCAACTCGCGCCGCCTGCATGGCCCCGCACCATTCCGACGGCTTGGATTAGTGTAATCATTTGTGTGGTGAAGGATGATTACGCCACATCACCGTAGGGTGGGGGCAGTTGCTCCCGCCGTTTCTTTTCGGGTGCGCAACTGCCCACAGCCGCGGAAATTGTAAATATTTTTCGCAAAGGTAGATTTGTTAATTATTTTTGATGTATAATTTATATGTATATTCTTGTCGGGAGGTGCACATATGATAAACTTTTACATCGAAAGAGATCACGGAATTGAACAGGCGGTGCATCCCGAACCGAATTGCTGGGTGGCGCTGACAGATCCCACTGACGCCGAGGTGCGTGAGGTGGCGGCTAGATATGAGCTGCCCTCCGAAGCCGTTAAGGCGGCACTTGACCTTGACGAGCGTTCGCGTGTGGAGCATGACGACAATTACAAGATGATAATTCTTAATATTCCAACACGCGAGTCGGACAATGAAAATGAGCTTTACACCACCATTCCTCTCGGAATTATCCTTACCGAAGAGGCGGTCATAACTGTGTGCTCCAAGGATACCCACATTCTCCGCGGATTTTCTGCAGGAACGGAGCGTAATTTTCATCCGGGGAAGCAGTCGCGGTTTGTGTTTCAGATACTTTACGCCACGGCGAGGCGTTTTTTGCTGTATCTTCGCATGGTTGAGAAAAAATCCGATTCCGCAGAGCTGAAATTCGGACAACATCAGAAAAACAAAGAGCTTCTTGAGCTTATGAAGCTTGAAAAGTCGCTTGTATACTTCACCGTTGGTCTTAGGTCAAACGAAGCGGTGCTTGAAAAGCTGGTACGCACGGATTTTTTAAAGAAATACGATGAAGATGCGGAAATTCTTGAGGATGCTATTGTCGAAAACAAGCAGGCAATCGAGATGGCGAGGATAAACACGGATATTCTTGAAAGTATGTCAAATACTTTCGCTTCGGTGATATCCAACAATCTTAATGTGGCAATGAAGATTCTTGCCATAATCACCGTTGTAATGGCAATACCTACGATGATATTTTCCGCCTACGGAATGAATCTTTCAACCGTAAGTATGCCCCTTGCAAACAGTCCGTGGGGATTCCCGCTGATTATTGGCGGTTCTGTTGCGGCAAGCATTGTTGCGATGATCGTCATTCTCAGAATAAAGCTGTTTAAATGATCAAACGAAAAAAAGCACTTGCTTATGCAAGTGCTTTTTTGGCGGAGAAGGAGAGATTTGAATTTGCCAAGGCACATACAAGCAAAATCAATCTAATTCAATTTTGTCAGCCGCAAAGCCACTTTTTTAACATGGATATTTATGGTAAATACAATTAAATACAATCCTGCACAATCGTATCTGGGGTAAAAATAGGGGTCAAAATGGGGTACAAAAAATTAGAGAGAGGGAACACAAAACCCTCTCTCGTTTTTTGCTTATAAGCTCATGCCTTGAATGGCGTTTTCGTACATGAAGTCTTTGAGCGCATCCGGTTCGCCCGTGTTGTAGTAGTCGAGCAGAAGCACGTTGAACTGTTCCATGTGCTTATCCGAGATCGTGAGCACGCCCACACCTGCGCTTACCATGATCTTATTCGCAAGGGTGAGGCTTGTTCTCTTGTTGCCGTCCCAGAACAGTTGCGCTCTCGCGCCCCATACAAACGCTTCAAGAGCTTTTTGGGTGGGGGTGCTATCCTTTTATCCATGATTTGGCTTAACGCCGCTTGTGCGTCCTCGTAGCGCGGCACAGGCGGCATATAGTCCGTTCCTGAGATTCCAACGCTACCCGTGCGGAGCTTTCCCCACACAAGAGCCTCGTTTCGTGCAATGAACTCATTGAGCTTGCACATATAGTCGAGCGTTACCGGCTCGTCAACCGTGGAAAACAAATATCTCCACGCATCACGCATATTGAGGATCGCCTGTATATCGTCGAGCTGCACGCCCGGCACGTTAACGCCGTTGAGGATAGTTTTTGTCTGTGGGAACGTCACAGCACGGTTTTCCATTCGCATACCACAGTAGATAGCGGAATCCAACAGCTTTTTTGCAAGAAACATGCTCTGTTCGGGTGTGAGGTGGTATTTATCTGCGTATGTCATTTTACACTGTCCCTCTCCATCGCTTCATCAATCGCTACTCTTTTCGATGAGTTTCTTGACCTCTCTGTCAAAATCGGAAGTAATCTTCTGTGTCTTGTTAAAAGCCTCATACTCCGTTTCCGCCTTTTTGCGTGCCGCATAGCTTGAAACATTCCCTTTATCCTTTAAGATGTCATATTTGCGGAAAGCCAAGAACTCATTGATACTGGATGCAAACTCATCCATTGTGAAAGTGTTTTCACGTTCGATAAGATCTTCAATGTAGTCGAAGTATCCCGATACGGTTCGTTCCAGCCGACTGATTTGTTTTTCATCAAGATAATTCTTTGCGACGCTGACATCAGACTTCAAAATTCGCCCGTCGGGAGCATTTTTCCAAGTTGTAAGCCCCATATGATCCTTATTTCTGTCGGCTTTAGTGAATACTATCTCTGCCGCAGTCTGACCTACGATAGCGTAATGGAATTTATTCTGTACCATTGCATAGAAGTCCTGCGTTACGGGCGAGTTTCTGTCATAGTCGATACTGCATTCGGCGAAGATATCGGTTATCTGTTGCCATATACGGCGTTCACTTGCTCTGATGGAGCGAACGCGTTCAAGCAACTCTCGGAAATAATCCTTGCCGAAAAGCGTCTTGCCTTGCTTCAGGCGTTCATCGTCCATGGCAAAACCCTTTATCATATACTCCTTAAGCACACTTGTTGCCCATATGCGGAAGTTAGTTGCTCGGCGAGAGTTGACGCGGTAGCCGACAGAAATGATTGCATCGAGGTTGTAGAAGTCTACAACTCGTTTTACATCGCGTAATCCCTCTTTTTGAACTATTTCCATTTTGGAAACAGTTGCGCTCTGCACTAATTCTCCATCGGCATATATGTTTGCAATATGTTTTGATATGGCAGGAACTTCAACATCAAACAGTTCTGCCATTGCTTTTTGCGTAAGCCAAATTGTTTCATCTCGAACAAGCGCGTTTATGGTTACATCTTCCTCAGCTGATTTATAAATTAAAAACTCGAATTGATTATTCATTGGTCGTCCCCCTCGACGTATTCTATGATGTCGCCCGGTTGACATTCCAACAGTTCGCAGATTCGAGAGATATTTGCTAACGAAATATATTTGTTTTCTCTTAAAGATTGCAAAACGCCCTCGGATAATAAATTTTCTTTGCGAATGCGATTTGTATTATAGCCTTTATCTTTAAGTGCAGTAAGAATATCGAATTTGTATCTAATTGGCATTGTCAAACTCCTTTCGTGTATTGTATCCTTATTATATCACAAAAATACACAGAAATCAATGTACAAATCAACCGAGAAATTACACTGAACTTTGTGTAATGTGTATATTGACATTACACAGAAAATGGTGTATAATGGTATCACAGGGTAAGGGAAAGGCAAACAGCTAAGGCGAAAGCCGACCCAAGGTGTCTACATAAGAGCGAGAACGGATGCGACGTAGCTTTAGGCGTAAATCGGTAAGCAAAGCCCCTCGCCCCTTGTCTGAATAAAAAATATAAAGGAGTACAAACCATGTCACAGAACGAGATCGCAACAAAGATCGCACAGATTCGGGAGCTTGCACAGCTCATCGAGGAAGCTACAGCCGAGGTGGAAACCCTCAAAGACGAAATCAAGGCTCACATGACCGCCGTGGAAACCGAAGAACTCACAGCAGGCGTATTCAAGGTAAGATACACCACGGTCAAGTCTAACCGCTTCGATACCGCCGCATTCCGCAAGACACACGCTGACTTGTACGAGCAGTACAGCCGCCCCACAGAAACGCGCCGCTTCTCGATAGCATGAGAAAAGCCCCTTATGTAACCGCCGACCATAGCATTACATAAGGAGCAAACCACAACCCCCATGAGAGGGTAACATCATTATACACCCTCTCGCGTGGGATGTCAAGAGTAAATTTACGTGGAACGCGGAAGAAACGGAAGAAAAAACAATAGTTTTTGAAAGGGATTTCTAAACCATGAAAGAAAAGGATATTCAATACATAGTCGAAGCATTGAGGAAATCAAGTCCTCGATATGTGCGGTTTATACGCCTTATGCTCGTTCGTTTTAATGAAGAATGGCTTACAGAGAAAGATAATAAAGGAGATACAAGCAATGAACGTGGAAAATAAAGATATAAAAGACCTTATTTTTGAGACGGACGAGTTACACAGTGAAATGCTTGTTGCCGTCGAGGATATATGTACACCGATGCACTTCTTGATTGATTTTTTCAATGAACCCGAATTAGCTTATGATTCCAAGGACGGAGCAGAACGATTCCGCGCACTTGATTTGATACATAACTTTAGGCATTACCGGTATATGTTCGCGTTGCTTAATAGTAGGCTATCCGATATTCGTAGCTACATTGACGACTTGGGCAAGCTAATCAATCAGGCGCATGAGCTTACGAAGAATAACACGGAGCTTCGCACGGTGTAGCAGTACCGCATGAGAGGGAATATAACCCCTCTCTTTTTCTTTGCCAATATCCCCAAATGTTTGGTGTTTTCCCATTTTGGAAAAAATATGTGTTCCGATGTGGCGCGGTTCGTGAACGCGAAACACCGCAAAAGTAAGCATGAGTACGGGGGGATACCACAATACCGGCACTGCTTTTTCGGTACGAAGTTTTACGAACTCAATGCCTTATCCCCCTCTTAAAGTCACTTTCTCGGCGTTCATTCGGCGTTAAATCGTGAAAACACATCTTTTTTATTCGCATAGTTTCGCAAACTGAACAATACTCTTGTGCTTCATTCGAGGTTCAAGCGTGGTTCTCGTTAAATTCCAACAGCTTCAGAACCGCCATTTTTTAGGACCTCGCAAATCTCGCAATAGTTACCGGCTTTTTATATACATAAGCAGTCGCAGCATTTCGTAGCAACCTATTTCGAGCTTCCCTCAAACTCCAACAACTTCAGCACTGTACGTTCCGTGGAGCTGCTTCCCGATTCTTGCCATGTTGCAAAGCTTGATTTGTATGCATATCTCTCTATGCAATAGTCAACATATTTACTCAAAGTACGCCGCGCTTGATATGTACGCAAATGGCGTAAGCCGCTTTCGGTTGAGTTTTTTATTTCCCGTTCGCTGACACCCACACAGTTTGCCGCCTGCGCATATGTCAGGCGTTGGTAATAACGCATACGAAGTGCATCCCTCTCCATCGAGGGTAAATCATCGAGTAACCGCTCCATATCGTCGTGGAGTCTATGACGCACATCCTCATCTGCTATGGTGTCGGCTATATCCTCGCCCGTTTCGATGGTGTCACCTAACGTTAACTCTCCGTCATCTTCGCCGATCGGCTGTTCGAGTGATGCAACCGGCTGTGTGTATTTACGTATATCGGCAATCTTCGAGCGTGGAAAACCTAAATATAATTCTGTTTCATGATCAGTCGGTTCACGTCCACATCGCTTTTGAAAATCCGATACGAAGCGGCGATACTTCAAAGCCGCCTGCATCAGATGAGAGGGAACACGAACCGTGCGCCCGTGTGTTTCTATTCCACGAATTACAGCAGCCTTGATATGGTACACAGCAAACGTCCGGAATGCCGTACCCTCATCAGGATCAAATTTGTCTGCGGCTTCCATTAGTCCTATGGCGGCAAGCTGTCGCAGGTCCTCATAATCAACGCCATGACCGATAAACCGCTTGACGTATGCCGCGGCGAATGGGAGATTAGGAGTTATAAGCTCACGTCGGGCGTTGGTGTCGCCGTTTTGTATGCGTTCATATATAGCGGATTCCTCTTGTTCGGAGAGGGCATCAATTTGCCGTAGCTCGCGGCGATATAGTTGGTCGGCGGTATATTGAGTGTCTGTATGTTCGTACATGATATACCGTCCTTTGGCGTATGGTTAACCAATTAAAATTCGCTGAATGTGTGCACGGTTTATAAGTACCGTTCTTCCGTCGTCCTCGTCGTGGCGATAAGCGGCGAAGCCCTCGACCGATGTATAGGCGTGGAACAAATCAAATGAAATGTGCTCACCGTTCGTTGTTTCGATTATGCCGGAAGCCGCGCCCCCGTTATCATCTCTCAACCACGGACTTTCGCATATATCGCCGTCGTTTGCATAGTACCACTTCCGTAGTAAACACTCTGTCTGCATAACTTGATTTAGGTGGCATCAGACAGTTAGTGGTAAATATAATCGGTGCAGGAATGTTAGCAAATTCTTTTTGCTGATTCTGCCAGGCTGTACCGAAATTACCTTTCAAATGAGAGTATTTTTTCAATTCAGGGTATGCATGAGCTGGTAGCATT
>CAJGCT010000011.1 GCA_904501985.1 uncultured Clostridia bacterium | reverse complement strand
AAACATTGCGAAGGTGGAAGCAAAGGGTATGTAGCCGGTGGTGGAAAGGCCAGCCGCAACAACCATCATATTTCCCTCTGCGATACCGCAGTCAAAGAATCTGTCGGGGAACGCTTTCTTGAACATACCTGTCTTGGTTGCCGCCGCAAGGTCAGCATCAAGAACAACGAGATTTTCGTATTTTGCGCCGAACTCGGCAAGAGCCGCGCCATACGCTTCACGAGTAGCTATTTTATCTGCCATTTTGATTATTCCTCCCCTATTACTTCAGCGAAGCGATGACAGCATCAAGCTCAGCCATGCCCTGCTCATACTGTTCCTGCTTCGGAGCAGCTCCATGCCACGATACGTTGTTTTCCATGTAGGAAACGCCCTTGCCCTTAACGGACTTGGCAATAATGGCGGTAGGCTTACCACTGCATTCCTTGGCAGCCTTGCAAGCTGCTTCGATAGCGTCGAAGTCGTGTGCATCGATGGTGATAACGTTCCAGCCGAATGCCTCGAACTTCTTATCAAGGGGGGTGGGATTCATAACGTCGGTAACTGCACCGTCGATCTGGAGACCGTTGAAGTCAAGGAAAATAGCCAGATTGTCAAGCTTATAGTGAGCGGCAAACATAGCTGCCTCCCAAACCTGACCCTCTTCGCTCTCGCCGTCGCCAACGATAGCCCATACGCGGTTGTTGATGCCGTTCAGCTTTGCGCCGAGAGCCATACCGCAGGCAGCGGAAATACCGAGGCCGAGAGAACCGGTGGTCATATCAATACCGGGAATATGCTTCATATCGGGATGACCCTGAAGCACGCTGTCGTGCTGACGGAATGTCTTAAGGTCATCAACCGGGAAAAATCCGCGGTTTGCAAGTGCAGAATAGATACCGGGGGATGCATGACCCTTTGAGAGCACGAAGCGGTCACGGTCAGCCTTTCCGGGATTCTTGGGATCAATGTTCATTTCCTCAAAATAGAGGTAAGCGAGAATATCCGCGATTGAAAGCGATCCGCCCGGATGTCCGCTTGCCGCCGAATATACAGCGGTCAGTGCGCCGCGGCGAATCTCATAAGCAATACGCGAAAGCTCGGTTTTGCGGGATTCAACCATTTTTTGTTCCTCCTTGGAATGTATTATTTCGCAATATCCTAAACCATGGACATACTGCAATTATTATACACCCAAAGAGCCGTTTTGTCAAGATATATTTTTACTTTCCAAGCAATACTTTCGGTGTCGCGCTACACCTGAAGCCACAGTCCCGGGAACCACCGCATTATCTGCCAAATACCAATGCCCGAAAGACCTTTTTCTCTCGCCAGCGAAAGCTTGGCTTCGATCGAGCGCGGATCCTCAAACCACACCTCGTGTCCCGTGCCGTCCTCGGCTGTATAATTGAAATACGGTGTCTGTGCCTCACTGTCATACATTATCGGAACACCGCGCTCCACGGCAAGCTCTCTTGCGGCAAGATTACCAAGGGATCTTGCCGCTGTTCCCTCCACAAAGGGAAGCTGCCAATCGTAGCCGTAGTTTGGAATCCCCATATCTATCTTTTCGCGTGGTATAACGCTGAGGGCGTAATCCACCACCGCGCGCACATTACCTATAGGAGCAACAGCCCGCGGCTCGGAGTAGGTATATCCCCACTCATAGGTCATAAGCAGTACGCGGTCTGCGGCTTCCCCAAGAGCGGCGTAGTCTATCCCCTCATAGAGAAGCCCCCGCTGCGTGTCAGAAGTCTTTGGCGGAAGCGATACAGTAAGCTCGATGCCCTCTCTGTCAAGAGAGGCGGCAAGCTCCCTTATAAACTCGCTGTAGTCATCCCTGTTCTCTCCCGGAATATATTCAAGGTCTGAGTTTACCGCCGAATATCCCTTATTTGCGGCAGTTTCAGTCAAGTTTTCAATAAGTGTGCGGCGCACCTCGGGACTACTTAGCATCTGCGACACCACCTCGGAGGAAAATGTGCCGTCATCTCCGATAGAGGTCAACACCAACATCGGTGACGTGCCGTACTCCCTTGCAAGAGCGATCATTTTCTCGTCATCAGCAGGTACAAGACTTCCGTCAGGACGAAATCCGTAGCTGAAAACGGCGAGATAGTCAAGATACGGAAGTGTTGTGCGAAGAAGTGCTTCGTTTATGAATGTATAGGCGTATCCGGTAGTCACAAGGGGCATTTCGGATTCGGGCAGTGAGACTATAAGCGTTTGACCCGGATAAACCTCCGTGCCGCCGCCAAGTGAGGGGTTTAACTGCCACAGACGCCGCTCGGAAATTCCGTTTTCGGCGGCTATGCTGTATACGCTGTCCCCCTCGCGCACGCTATAGATCTCGGCATCATCAAGTATAAGAAGCGCCTCTCCGGGGGTCAGCGAGAACGGCGGTGTCAGCGCGTTGGCATTTTGTATGACGCTTGGCAGCACCCCTGTACGATTCGATATGGAAGCCAGAGTGTCGCCGGATGAAACGGTATAAATATACATAGTGTGCATCCTTTCAAGCTTAAACTTGGTAACACACTATGTTTATGCATAAGTGTTCATAAAAATAACCTCAATATTGACATTCAGATATTGATTTGTTCATTTCACGTTAACAAAAATGCGATAAAATAAAGAATAATAATGCTTTTTGGAGATAATATGCAAAAACTGTCTTATAAGGTGTGCCTTGCGCCCATGGCAGGCGTAACCGACCACGCCTTTCGCGATATATGTAAGGATTTTGGCGCAGAGCTTGTTTACACCGAGATGCTGTCGGCAAAAGCCATACATTTTGAGGATAAAAAAACCGCGGCACTTGGCGAGCTCTTTCCGGATGAGCCTGCGGCGGTACAGATATTCGGCTCAGAGCCTGAAATAATGGCGGAAGCCGCCGAAAAGATCGCCACGGCAAGCTACAAGCACTGCCGAAGCGCAAAACGTCCCCTTTCAATCGACATAAACATGGGATGCCCTGCACCAAAGGTTGCAAACAACGGCGAAGGCTCGGCACTCTTAAAAAATCCCCTGCTTGCGGAATCTATCGTCCGTGAAGTTAAGAAATCGGTGTCAAGCGCGGCGTGCGATATCCCCGTCACCGTAAAAATGCGTATTGGCTGGGACGAGGCCGGCATCTGTGGGGTTGAATTTGCAAAAAGAATGGAGGATGCTGGGGCTGATGCCGTGACCGTTCACGGCAGGACTCGCGAGGGTCGCTTCTCTGCTCCCATAAATTTTGATGAAATAGCCAAAATAAAAAACGCGCTGTCAGTACCCGTTATCGGCAACGGCGAGATTTTCTCCGGCACCGATGCTGTGCGTATGCTTGAGCGGACAGGCTGTGATGCTGTGATGGTGGGGCGTGGCGCAATGGGAAATCCGTGGATATTCTCGGAGATACGCGCGGCACTGTACGGCGAAGAATACACTCCCCCCACAAACAGAGAGCGTATCGAAACAGCACTGCGTCAGCTTGACACAGCAGTTTTGGAAAAGGGCGAAAAGCTGGGAGTGCTCCAATCAAGAGGACAGCTTTCCTGGTATCTTAAAGGAATCAGAGGTGGGGCCGGTGCAAGAGGTGCACTTAACACGGCAACCACCCGTGAGGAAATGCGAGCTATACTGCTTGGAATAATATAGAAAAAACAAGACAAAAAGGCGGTGAGACGATGGGAGCCACAAAATTCAATACACCCGAGGAAGAGGCGCTTATCGCCTTGGCGTCACGCGGAAACGAGGAAGCTTTCGGCAAAATAGTTTCCATGTACGAAAAGCTTATATATAATACTGTCAGGAGCAAAGTAAATAGCCCCGAGGATGCACTTGATCTTTCACAGGAAGTGTTCATAAAAATCTGGCGTTACATTGGAAGATACCGCGGCGACTGTCGATTCTCAACATGGGTATACAAGATCTGCCAGAACGCCTGTCTTGATTTTCTCAGACGCTCACAGCATACCGCATCCGAGCGAATGCCTGTGTTTACCGACAAGGACGGCGACGAAGCGGAAATTGAGCTTCCAGACGAATCGGTAATGTCGTCACCGGAGCGCTCATTTGAGAAAAACGAAGATATACGAATGGTGCGGGATGCGATCGACTCCCTCTCTCCCGAACAGCGTGAGGTTATACTGCTTCGGGATATTGAGGGATATACATACGACGAAATATCCGAAATGCTATCTGTTGAGATCGGCACTGTAAAATCAAGGCTTAACCGTGCCAGAAGTAATTTGCGTGCTATCATTGAAAAGGTGCACGGCGGCGTGTGAACAAAATAATGCGCGGCTGCGAAAAAACATCCGCGCAGTTATTTCCATTTTAAATCTTAAGATTTTTTTAAAAATCATGGAACTTTTTTATTAAAGCTCCGTCTAAAAAGTACAACAGCACACCCGGTGCCAACTATTTTGCATCGGGAACGCGAAAGGAAAAGTTTCAAATGAAGATCAACCTAAAACCGCTTACCTGCGAGACTGCGCGCGATATGATGTTTGATTATATCGATGGAGAGCTTAAGGCGGCGGATGCTTTGCGTCTGGAGGCTCACCTTCGTGACTGCGAGGCTTGCAGAAAAGAGCTTTCCGAGCGACAGGATATCCTTAAAATGATAAGCGAGTGCGGTGAGACACCGCCCGTGTCGCTGAAGCTCGGCGTAATGGACAAAATAAACGCTGTACCGCAGGAAACAAAGCGGCAACGCATGATAAAAAGACTGCTCCCTACAGGCGTGCTCAGCGCGGCTGCGGCGGCTGTTATGCTACTGGTTGTCGGCAGAGTCTTTCTTCTTGGCGGTGCTATGAATGATGCGGACAATGCGGCATTCGATAAAGCCGCTAATGCGGAAATCATGGGACTTACAGGTGCGCCTGCCAAAATGGAATATGCCCAAGAAGACGCCGTGCGTGACGGTGCGATGATGCTTGCGGATAAGGCTTCCACCGAGCCGGAAATCGAAAACGGAGCAAATGCGCCGCAAACCGAGGCTTCGGCTGTAGAATACTATACGGTAACTTCGGCACTTAAAGCGGCATCTCCCGGATTCGGTCTGATTATCACCGATGTCTGCGATTACGCATCCTTTAATCATGTGGAAAACGCCACCGAAGCCCCTGTGAAATATACAATGGCAACGTCAGCCGCACCGTCCCCCATTGACAGCCTTTTTGAAAAATTCCGTCAGGGTGAGCGTGCAATAATCGTATGCAGTGAGTCGGAAATTTCCACTCCCGATAATTTCAGCGGTGAGGAAACCATTCTCTTTGGCGACACTGAATTTCGGCATCTCACCTTTACCGAGAATGCGGAGAAACTTTTCGGTGAGATTCTTGATAATTTTGAGCGTATCGGGGCATACTACCGAGCGGCAGCACCCGAGAACACATTCACCGAGCTTGATCTGTTCTTGGCAGTAGACTCCGAGGAGGACGCACAGTGAAATATGAATACCTAATCGGCGGTGCTTTGATTGTCACCGCCGTTTCGGCTTTACAGGTGGCTTTATCAAATAAGCTTAAAGTGCAGGAATACACCGTCACAACAAATAAAATAAGCAACCCCATCACAGTGGCGCACATTAGCGATCTCCACGAAAGCCGTTTTGGCAAAGGTCAGATTGAGATTTGCGATGCACTGACAGCGGCAAAACCCGATATGATCTTTATAACAGGCGATATGGTGGAGGATGATAAATGCGACCCGCGCGAGGGTCCCGTGCTCACCCCCAAAAATGCCGCAAGACAGTTTTTTGATGCCGCGGTCAAGATCGCGCCCTGCTTTATGGTGCTTGGAAATCACGAGAGCAACATTCCTGCCACGGATATGCTCTGCGATGAAATAGAATCGCTGGGAGTGCGAGTGCTTCACCGAAAAAACAAAGAGGACCCCGATATGTTTGAGTCTGTCACCGTGAACGGCGAAAATCTTCTCATATGCGGTGCTGACGATCCGTATTTTGACCGCGCCGAGCAGGAATTTGGGAAGAAAACGCTGTCACAGCGAATTTACGAGGATACCCACAAGAGTGGTGCTCTAACCCAAAAATGGCGTGCTCGCTTAAAGCGCGAATACGCGGATATACACGCCGACACGCGGCTGACGCTTCTTTTGTCCCACAGACCCGAGGAGTTTGAGGTTTACAGAACGCTGGGATTTGATGCGGTGTTTTCCGGTCACGCACACGGAGGTCAGTGGAGACTGCCGCCGCTTATAAACGGCGTATATGCTCCGAACCAGGGAATTTTCCCACGTCATGCCGGCGGATGCTACAGATACGAGAGTCACACACACATTGTGTCCCGCGGACTGTCGAAAAAACGCATGATGCGCATTTTCAACCGTCCGGAGGTATGCATTGTGAGATTCACTCCGCCCTCTGCGTCATAATAGTGTTAATGGTCGGTATTTGTATTGACATATCACGGGAAATATGGTACAATAATATCAAATTATGCGGCATTTGCCGCTTGGTGAAAGGAAACTACTATAATGAAAAAAGTTGCTGTTATAATGGGCAGTGATTCCGACCTGCCCGTAGTAAAAAAATGTATCGACCAGCTTGTGGCATTCGGTATTCCCTATGAGGCTCGTGTTATAAGTGCCCACAGAACGCCCCGTCAGGCTGAGGAATTTGCTTCAAATGCCAAGGACAACGGCTTTGGCGTTATCATCGCCGCGGCAGGCAAAGCGGCACATCTCGGCGGCGTTATCGCGGCTTACACCACCCTTCCTGTCATCGGTATTCCGATAAAATCCTCTACAATGGACGGTCTCGACTCGCTTCTTTCCATGGTTCAGATGCCCGGCGGCATTCCTGTTGCCACCGTTGCAATCGACGGCGCACAGAATGCGGCAATTCTTGCGGCACAGATGATCGCACTGTCCGATGCCGATCTTGCTCTTAAGCTTGAACGCTTCAAGCTTGAAATGGAAGCAGGCGTTGTGGCAAAGGATGCCAAGCTCCAGGCAGAGCTTGGCTAAGAGGATCCGCGAGGGAAAACGCTTATGAAAAAGATAGCAGTTCTTGTTTCCGGCGGCGGAACAAATCTTCAGGCGATTTTTGACGCCTGTGACTCGGGTATAATCAAAAACGGACGGGTTTCGGTGGTCGTATCAAGTAAAGAGGGCGCGTATGCCTTAGAGCGCGCAAAAAATCACGGTGTTGAGGGAATCGTTATTCCAAAGAAGGATTACCCTGACAGAGTGGAATACACAAAAAAACTCATATCCGAGCTTCAGACAAGGGATATCGACCTTGTGGTGCTGGCAGGATTTATGATAATCCTTGACGAGTGCTTCACACGCACCTTTGAAAACCGCGTGATGAATGTGCACCCTGCCCTTATCCCCAGCTTCTGCGGCGAGGGATTCTACGGACTTCACGTCCATGAGGCAGCACTCGCAAAAGGCGTAAAGCTGACCGGTGCCACAGTACATTTCGTAAATGAAGTCTGCGACGGCGGACCTATCATAGCACAGAAGTCAGTACCGATTCTGGAGGGCGACACCCCCGAAATCCTCCAGCGCAGAGTTATGGAGGAGGCTGAATGGAAGCTGCTTCCCGAAGCAATTGAGCTTTTCTGTGCAGACAGGCTTACGGTTGCCGATAATATAGTACATATAAAATGATGTAACCCCGGCGAGGAATCCTCGCCGGGGTTATCCTTATTTTACGGATTTACAAGAATTTTTCCGAGAGCCGACTCTTTGTCGATTATAACCGTCTTGTCGTCACCGGTAAGGGATGCCTTAAGCGCTTCAAGCGCGCGCATAAACTCGTAGAAATCCTTTTTGTCTGCGGTGTTGTACGCCTCGGCAAGCAATCTCATATATTCCTGCTCGCCCTCGGCTTCAAGTCTTGCCGCTTCAGCCTCTGCGTTTGACACGATGATATTTACCTGCTTGTCAACCTCATTTCGGATGATGGACGCCTCGTATTTGCCGTCCGCAGTGTACTTCTCCGCCATCTGATTTCTGTCGGAGATCATGCGGTCGTATACCGCATTCTCGTTGCTCTCCGCAAGGTCAAAACGCTTGATACGAACATCAAGAACGTTTATGCCGTATGTGGTGCAAAGCTCCGCAACCTCGGTGGTAATACCGGCATAGATATCGTTTCTGCCGGACGCATCCTCGGTGTTTATAATGTCGTCCTGCTCAAGTGTACCCATGAGATTCTTGAGGGCGTTGTATGTGACCGCGTTAAGTCTCGCCTCAGCCTCACCGGTGCTTCCGAGTGTCCGGTAAAATGTACGGGGATCGGATATCTCCCAGATAATATAGCTGTCAACGGTCATGTTCTTCTTATCCGAAGTAAGCACCTCTGAGGGGGGGATATCGTAAATGAGGGTTGTATCGGGGAAGATGCGGATAGAATCAATAAACGGAACTTTAAAATGAAGTCCGGCTTCGTTTGTTACACCCACAATTTCGGAAAAACGCATAAGACACGCGTATTCATTCTCTGCTACTGCATACAGGGAATTAAATCCCACAAACACGAGAAGAAGTATAGCAATAGCCGTGATTATAAGACCTTTTTTCATTAGTTAAATCCTCCTTCCCTGTTACTTGGACGATACGAAATCGTCAAGCGGCAACAGCTTTTCCGTTGTGGTATCGGACACGTCAACATAAAGCACCACGCCGGGAAGCGTCTCCTCGATCATCTCATAATACATACGGATTCTGGTGATCTCCGGATCCTTTGAATATTCGTCATACATGGCGTTAAAGCGCGCGACCTGCTTCACAGCTTCGTTTATGCGGTTCTGCTTTAAGTATTCGGCGTTCTGTATAAGCTGGTCCGCCTCAGCTTCAGCCTGCGGAAGCTTGGAGTTGCTGTAGGCCTTAGCCTGATTTATTGCGGTTTCAGCGCCCTGCTTTGCGGTTTCGACTTGCTTGAACGCTTCAATAACCGACTGTGTCGGCGGCTCGGCATCCTGAATCTTTATATCGGTAAGAATAAGACCAATATCGTATGTTTCAAGAATTTCGCTGACAAGCTCTTTTACTCTTATCTGAATGTCGGTCTTGCCGTCGGTCAGAACCTGGTCAACTGTAGCTGATCCAACAACAGCGCGAATCTGACTCTGTATGAGATTTTTAAGAATAGATACCGGCTGTCTTGAATTGTAGAGATACTTAACGGGATCGGACACCTTATATTCAACGAAGAAATCCACATTTACGATATTGTAGTCGCCCGTTATCATTTTGGACTCTTTTTCAATAGTCTGATATACCGAATCGGATGTATAATCGGTTGTGTATCCAAGCTCGATCTTCTGGTAAACGTTAACGTTTACCTTGTGTACCTGCTGAATACCGAAAGGAAGCTTAAAATGCATTCCTGCATCGGTAACATCGGTAACCTTGCCGAATGTGGTAACCACCGCCTGCTGCTTTTCATCAACAGTATACCAACAGGTAGATATTACTGTGAACAGAGCCAGCAATACGATTACAAGTACAGCAACGCGAACAGTTTTTTTACCAATAGGCTTCTTTGGCGGATCGGTGTAAAATATACGCCCGGAATTATCTTTGCCATTCATATGTATTTTCCTCCTTTATCGTCACATTTCTGTGATGGCGCGTTTTCAATGCGGTCATATGACCGTATTTATATTATAATGCATAGATATGAATATGTTGTTACAGATTTATTGTTTGGGTGAAAATTACGCCGTTACAGGCAAAAAAGGAAAAGACGCGCCCTCACCTTTAGGTGCGGGCGCGTCTTTTGTATACCTGACTTAATCGGAATTAAACCTTGCGGTTTTTGTACATTGCCTTAACAACCACAACAAATCCCACAGTCGCAACAACTGCCGCTGCAAGACCGATCCAGCCGTTCTGCGTAAGACCGCCTACAATGTAAGCGACAAACGAGCAAGCAGCGATGGAGATCGCATAAGGAAGCTGAGTTGAAACGTGGTTGATGTGGTCGCACTGTGCACCTGCCGACGACATGATAGTGGTGTCGGAAATAGGTGAGCAGTGGTCACCGCATACTGCACCTGCAAGGCACGCAGACATACCGATGAAGTAGAGCGAGCTTGTGGGATCGAAGATTGCGGCAACGATCGGAATAAGAATACCGAATGTTCCCCAAGAAGTACCTGTAGCGAATGCAAGCAGGCAAGCAACGAGGAATACAACAGCAGGAAGGAACAGAGAGAGTGCCTCAGCAGAGCCCTTCATGATTGTTTCGATGTAAACATCCGCACCGAGAAGACCGGTCATATTCTTAAGGGTGGTTGCAAAGGTAAGGATGGTGATTGCGGGAACCATTGCGTTGAAGCCCTTGGGAATGCAAGCCATTGCGTCCTTGAAGGAAACAACACGGCGGCAGATGAGGTAGATAATGGTAAGAATAAGTGCGATAAGACCGCCCCAAGGCAGACCAACGGTAGCATCGGTATCACCGAAAGCGGTAATAAAGTCAGCACCGGAGAGGATGCCGCCAACGTATACAAGTGCAAATACGCAAACAACGATAAGAACGAGTACAGGGAGAATAAGGTCGATAACCTTTCCCTTTTCGTTAACCTCAAGCTCTTCCTTCGCCTTGTTGTCGGAAACACCTGTAGTAAAGAGGTCGCCCTTCTCAATTGCATTTCTTTCATGCTTTGCCATAGGACCAAAGTCAACCTTCATGACAGTGATAAGAACTACAAAGAGGAGCATCATAAGAGAGTAGTAGTTGAAAGGAATAGCGCGAACAAACAGCTCAAGACCGCTGTAGCCTGTTCCCTCAGCATAGGAGGAAACTGCCGCCGCCCAGGATGAAATGGGAGCGATCATACAAATGGGAGCTGCGGTTGCGTCAATGATGAACGCCAGCTTCGCGCGAGATACCTTATGCGCATCGGTAACAGGCATCATAACCGAGCCAACGGTAAGGCAGTTAAAGTAGTCGTCGATAAAGATAAGCACACCGAGAACGAAAGTGGCAAGCTGTGCACCGATACGGGTCTTAATGTGAGTCTTTGCCCACTTACCGAATGCAGCAGCGGCACCGGTCTTGTTGATGAGCGCAACCATAATGCCAAGGATAACCAGGAATATGAAGATGCCTGCGTTTCCGGAAACGGCGGAAATAAGACCGTCATTGATGATAGCATCAATCGTTCCAAGGGGACTGAAGTTCATTGCAAGCAGACCGCCTGCAAGAATACCTACGAACAGTGAGGAATATACCTCTTTGGTGATAAGTGCCAGAGCGATCGCAAGTACGGGCGGTACAAGTGCCCAGAAGGTAGCGTAGAAGCGGTCTCCGCTATCGTCAGCGGCTTCTTCAGTCGCTTCAAGAGTTTCGGTAACAACTTCGGTTTCAGCGATCACTGCTGTATCTGTGTCCTCGGCATAAACACCGAAAGTAAACACGGACATTATAAGCATAACGATCACTGCAAGCGCCATAAAACGCTTTGTGGTAAGCATTTGCATAGTATTGTCCTCCAAATATATTAAGATATTAAAATATTACCACATTTTTAACCAAATGTCAATATAATTCGACAAAATTTGCAATATTTTGTCGAATTTTTGGTATTACGCGCTTTTTTCGATAACATGGCTTTG
The DNA here is from genome assembly GCA_904501985.1 of uncultured Clostridia bacterium. Taxonomy (GTDB): domain Bacteria; phylum Bacillota; class Clostridia; order Oscillospirales; family CAG-272; genus Flemingiibacterium. The sequence continues at coordinate 26,256 of CAJGCT010000011.1, read as the reverse complement.
CTTATATCCGGCAAACAGCGCAAAAAAGGGGCTGTTTTCACAGCCCCGAAAGTCAAAATGCAACTTCGATCTCTATATAAGCATTGTTTCTGAAAACCATCACCTTAGACCTTGCAACAGCATCACGCATAGAAAGGAATTTGTTCATCCCGTCAATATCTCTTATAGGAACGCCGTCAATTGATACAAGTATGTCACCTGACCGAAATCCCGCCGCATACGCACCGGAATCTGTATCAACACGCTTTATCATCACCCCGGTCGGCACGCGGTAACGCGCAGAAACCTCGCTTGTGACGTTTTCAAAAGTGCCGTCAGCATCGCTGTTTGACAGCAACGACGTTTGATGAGAGCCCCGTTCCGCATCTGCCTTATGCACAGCAGATGTTTCATGCGGAAGCACCGCACCGCTGCGGTAATCCGGCAATTTTCCTGCTTCAACAATATGGTACATGACTATGCCGCAGAGAATGCCAAACGCACCCACCATTATGCATACGCATAAAACGGACACAACGCCAAACACACCGATGCGTCGGGAAGAATTGCGCCTCGCGCACTGCTCATATAAAAAACGTCTTCCAAATCCGCCGTAACAGCAGCTATTTTCCTGGTTATCATCAGTTTTGGTTCGTATATTATCAGAATTACCGAACATAAAACCCCCGAAAATTCATACAAGTTCAGTTATATCTTTCTTTAGGGTCATCAACTGTAACTGTGATAATATTATATCAGACATTTATGAATAAAGTTCGACGTTTTTATGCACAACGATGAACCTTTTATAAAGTTTCACAGGACTGTTTGTAAAGAAATTAAGGCATACCACAGTTTCTCATAATTCCAATGTCCATTATGTATGTACAAAAACTCCCCGAAAGTTCGGGGAGTTTTTTGTATTTTTCTTATTCCATGCCCTCAAAGCCGTGCTCGCGAAGTAGTTTGACTGCGGCAGTCTCTGCTTCGATGCGCATAACAACGTATGCCTCATTATCGCTCTTGGCAATAAATGCGTACATATATTCAATTGCGATATCGTTGTCTGCAAGAAGTGTGAGCACTTCTGCAAGTCCGCCGGGACGGTTATGGATGCAGGCGGTGATAACGCTTGTTATAGAAACAGTAAGACCTGCCTCGCGCAGTACGCGCTCAACCTCCTCGGGATTGTCAACGATTATGCGAAGGATTCCGAAGTGAGTGGTGTCCGCAACGGAAAGTGCGCGGATGTTGATGTTGTTAGCGGCGATGATGCCGGTAATCTCGGCAAGTCTGCCGGGCTTGTTTTCAACAAATATGGATATCTGCTTAATAATCATAATACCATCCTCCTATGTATTCTTCTTAATGAAGCTTTCTTTTGTCGATTACACGCTTCGCTTTACCCTCGCTTCTCGGTATGGTGCCGGGTTCAACGAATGTGATCCTTGATGAAAGTCCGAGAGTTGACTGCATTCCAGCATTGATCTTAGCCGCAAGCTCCTCCATGCCCTTAACGTGGTCAGAGAAGTTTGCCGCGCTTACCTCAACCTGAATCTCCATGGTATCGGTGTTATTCTTTCTGTCAACTATTATCATGTAATGAGGATCAACCTCGCCGCAGTTGAGAAGCACGCTTTCAACCTGCGAGGGGAATACGTTTACGCCGCGGATGATAAGCATATCATCGGAACGTCCGCAGGGCTTCTGCATACGGACAAATGTACGTCCGCAGGCACATTTCTCGTGTGTGATGGATGAAATGTCGTGTGTTCTGTAGCGAATAAGCGGAAGCGCTTCTTTTGTGATACAGGTGAATACCACCTCGCCGAGCTGGCCGTCGGGGAGCACTTCTTCCGTTTCGGGATCAATGATTTCGATAATGAAGTTATCCTCGTTAACATGCATACCGTTCTGGCATTCGCAGTCAAAGGCAACGCCGGGGCCGGATATTTCGGAAAGGCCGTAGATATCGTATGCCTTTATGCCAAGTCTCTCCTGTATTTCTGCGCGCATTTCCTCTGTCCAAGGCTCAGCACCGAAAATGCCTGCCTTAAGATGTATCTTATCGAGGCTGATTCCCTGCTCCTTCAGAGTATCCGCAAGATACAGAGCGTAGGAAGGTGTACAGCAAAGAATAGATGAGCCGAAATCCTGAAGCATAGTCACCTGACGGGCAGTATTTCCGCTGGAAGCCGGAATTACGGTAGCGCCCATCTTCTGTGCGCCGTCGTGAATGCCGAGACCGCCGGTAAAAAGTCCGTAGCCGTAAGCTATGTGAACGAAATCGTCCTTATCTGCGCCTGCCGCAACAAGAGCACGTGCCGCACATTCGGACCAAAGCTCAAGGTCACCTTTAGTGTAACCCACAACGGTCTGCTTGCCTGTAGTACCCGAGGATGCGTGGATTCTTATAAGATTCTTGGGTTCAACGCAGAACATACCGTAAGGATAGCCGTCACGAAGATCCTGCTTGTGGGTAAACGGAAGCTTGTGGAGATCCTCGATAGAATGAATATCTTCGGGTTTTACACCTGCCGCATCCATTCTCTCGCGGTACATTGGCATATTCTCATAGACGTGCTTTACAGTCTTTATGAGATTGTAGGACTGAAGATGATAGAGTTCGTCGCGAGAGGCGGTCTCCATGGCTTTATTGAAGTATTTTGACATTGAAAAAGCCTCCTCTTAGTTGCAGCTGTACGCCGCACCAAGCTCAAACGCCTTTAAGTTAAGCTCAAGGAACTTTTCAGGAACGGACATTTTTATAGCCTCAGTCATAATCTCGGTATCAAATCCGAGGGAGTGTGCCATAAGACCGATAAGAGCAACGTTAACGGCTTTCTCATTTCCTGCTTCTCTTGCAATGGAAAGCGCATCTGCGGCGATAACCTTTGCGCCTGTAGCCTTCATTTTTTCAACGAGAGCGTCCGGATACTCTGCCGCGCCCGTAACAACAGGCATGGGGTTAATCTTTTGGGTATTGGTGATAATAACGCCGTCCTTTTTGAGGTAGGGGAGCCATCTTGCGGCTTCAAGAAGCTCGAATGACATTATAATGTCAGCTTCGCCCTTGCAGATAACCGGAGACGCTACCTTATCACCGTATTTTACATAGGTCACAACGGAGCCGCCGCGCTGGCTCATTCCGTGCACCTCGGACACCTTTACATCATAATTCTGAAGAAGTACGGCATTGCCGAGGATACGGCTTGCAAGCAGTGATCCCTGTCCGCCAACACCTACTATCATTATATTTTTTGTCATTGTCACAACCTCCTAACTTAACCTATAGCTCCGACCTTACACATCTGGGTGCAGAGTCCGCATCCGGTGCAGAGGGTTGCATCTATCTTAGCCTTTGATTTTCCGTTTTCGTCTGTTACCATTGATATGCAGGGGCATCCTATCTTCATGCACGCCTTGCATCCAACGCATTTGCTCTCGTCTACCTTAACCGCAGGCTGACGCTTAACGTATTTAAGAAGCGCGCAGGGACGGCGGCAAATGATAACGGACGGGCAAGCGGCGGAAAGCTCCTCACGAAGAACCTTTTCGGTTGCCGCAAGATCACCGGGATCAACCACGCGGATGTGCGCCTCGTCAACGCCTGCCGCCTTGGCGATGTTTTCAAGCATGATGCCTGTCACAGGCTCGCCCTTCAAGGTGAATCCGGTGCAGGGGTTCTGCTGATGTCCGGTCATGCCGGTGATGGAGTTGTCAACGATAACAACGGTAGAGATACCCTTGTTGTATGTAATATCAATAAGTCCGGTAATACCCGAATGCATGAATGTGGAGTCGCCGATAACAGCAACGCACTTGTCAGCCTCGCCGCGCACCTTTGCAAAGCCGTGGAGAGCGGAAATGGAAGCACCCATGCAGAGAGTGGTGTCCATACCTGCAAGAGGAGCCGCCGCACCGAGGGTGTAGCATCCGATATCGCCGCTGACATAAAGTCCCAGCTTCTTGAAGAGGTAGAAAACGCCTCTGTGAGGACATCCGGGGCAAAGTACGGGCGGACGGACGGGAATGTTGTCCGAAACAGCGTAAGAATCGTTCTTCTTATTAAGGAGAAGCTCGGAAATAAGCTCCTGCGAAAACTCTCCGCAGATGGGGAGAATGTTTTTGCCGTCGCACTCGATTCCCATAGCCTTAACATGGGTTTCGATAACGGGATCAAGCTCTTCAATAACGATCACGCGCTCATATTTTGCCGCGAAATCGGAAATAAGCTTCTTCGGAAGCGGATTAACAAGACCAAGCTTAAGGTAGGATGCAGAATCGCCGAAAGCTTCAAGCGCATAGCAGAACGAAGGTCCTGCGGTGATGATACCAACCTTTGCGCCCTTGTTTTCGATCACCTTATTGAACGGGCAATTCTCTGCGTATTCGGCAAGCTCTGAAAGTCGCTTCTCAACAACAACGTGTCTGCCTCTTGCCATTGCAGGCATCATAACGTGCTTTGAAATATCCTTTTCGTAAGGCTTTACGGGAATATCGGCACGCTCACTGGTCTCAATAACCGACTGCGAGTGAGACACGCGGGTGTTAAGACGGAGAATAAACGGAGTATCAAACTTTTCGGAGAGGTCATATGCAAGCTTTGTAAATTCAAGGCACTCACCGGAATCGGACGGCTCAACCATGGGAAGCTTTGCCGCAATTGCGTAATGGCGGCTGTCCTGCTCATTCTGAGAGGAATGCATTCCGGGATCATCCGCAACGCCTATAACAAATCCGCCGTTAACACCGGTGTAGGATGTGATGAAAAGCGGGTCTGCCGCAACATTGAGACCAACGTGCTTCATAGCACAGAATGAGCGTCCGCCGCCGATAGATGCGCCAAGTGCCGCTTCGAGAGCTACCTTTTCATTTGGTGCCCATTCTGCATAAATTTCCTCATATTTAGCCACAGCTTCGGTGATCTCAGTGCTGGGGGTTCCGGGGTAGCTTGAAACAAAATGCACCCCTGCCTCAAAAAGACCGCGTGCTACGGCTTCATTGCCAAGCATAATTTTTTTCATAACAGTTTTCTCTCCAAAATATTTATTTTACACGATTGTCAATAACTCGCTTTGCCTTACCTACAAATCTTTCAAGAGATTTCGGCTCAACGAGATTTATTTTTGCATCAAGACCGAGAACCGTCTGAAGCTTATGGCGAACCTTAAGCTGAAGGTCTTCCAGTGCCTTGAACGAGGTCAGCATACTTGCATCGGACACCTCTATGTTTATTTCAAAGGTATCCATATAGTTCTTTGTGCCGAGAACTATCTGATACTGCGGTCCAACCTCGGGAATACTTACAAGCACGCTTTCGATTTGCGTTGGGAATACGTTAACGCCCTTGATCTTAAGCATATCGTCCGCACGGCCCATGGGCTTCTCCATACGCACGTGGGTTCTTCCGCACTCGCACTTGTCGTAGTGCAGTCTTGTTATATCCTTGGTGCGGTAACGAAGGAGCGGTATACCCTCCTTTGAAAGAGTAGTTACAACAAGCTCGCCCTCGTCGCCTCTGGGTTTAACAGCACCGGTGGCACTGTCGATTATTTCAGGCAGGAAGTGATCCTCGGCGAAGTGCATACCGCATCTAAAGCGGCATTCGCCCGACACGCCGGGACCGCAAAGTTCGCTCATGCCGTAGTTGTCGGTGGCAAACAGATTCCATGCCTCCTCAACCTTTGCACGCATCTCATTGGAGCAGCCCTCAGAGCCGAAAAGTCCGAGGCGAACATTAAGCTCGCGGCAGTCGATTCCGATGTCGTTTGCAACCTCTGCGATGTAAAGCGCATAGGAAGGTGTGGAAACAAGCGCGGTAGTACCGAAGTCGCGCATAAGCTTAAGCTGCTTTTCCGTATTACCCGTAGATGTGGGAACAACGGTAGCACCGATATTTTCAAGACCGTAATGAAGTCCCAGCGCACCGGTGAAAAGACCGTAGCCGAATGCTATCTGCACAATATCGTCAGAGGTAGCACCTGCGGCAACAACAAGACGTGACACACATTCTGTCCACATCTTCATATCGTTCTTTGTATATCCTACGACAGTAGGATTACCGGTAGTACCCGACGAGGCGTGCAGACGGACGATCTCTTTTTTATCGACCGCAAAGAGTCCAAAGGGATATGTATCACGGATGTCGTCCTTGGTAGTATAAGGAATATACTGAATATCCGACAGAGCCTTTATCTTGTCCGCGGTAACACCCGCTTCGTCAAGCTTCTTTTTGTAAAATGGCACGCGGTTGTAGCAGTAGTCCACGAGCTTTTTTAATTTTTCAAGCTGGAGTCTTTCAAGCTCCGCGCGATCCATTGTTTCTATCTGTTCCTGCCAAAACATATCATAATGACCTTTCTTTTGCATATTTATACTCTATTATAATATAATTCAGAAAAAAAGTCAAGGCAATTCGATTATTTTGCAAAAATTCCTTTTTTTCGGTGTCTGAAGCAGACGAAATCCCTGAAATCTATTGCAATTCTGCATAAAATGTGCTATAATAACACAGTGCCGTAATAGTCGGCACCAAGGAGACTTTTTCAAATATCATATCAAAAGCAGGCGGACACCGTTTTTCAGGGATCGTAAATACCCTTGGAGCAAGCATTATGTCCTCCGCGCTCATCGCGATCGTCTTAATAAATCTATAGTGTGAGGATACATGATATGCTGAATTTTAGTGAACTTTTAAATGAAACAAAGATTATAACCATTCTTCGCGGCATACCCTCGGATAAGCTTACCGACGTGCTTGACGCGCTTTATGCCGGCGGCATAAGACTCGCCGAAATAACCTACGATCGGACAGGCGACGTCAAAAACGAGGACACCGCCGCCAATATCGGCAGAGCCGTGGCACATACAAAAGGCAGAATGCTTATCGGCGCCGGCACTGTACTTGACAGACGGCAGGTAGCAATGACTGCCGAGGCAGGCGGAAGCTTTATAATCTCCCCCGATACTAATCCCGAGGTAATCGAAGCAACAAAAGCCGCAGGTCTTATTTCCCTGCCGGGTGCAATGACTGTTACCGAAGTATGCACCGCGCTAAGACACGGAGCAGACTATGTTAAGCTTTTCCCCGCAAATATTCTCCCACCGTCATTCGTAAAAGCCGTACTCGCGCCGCTTCGTGGTGCCAAGCTTTTGGCAGTATCGGGAGTTACAACGGAAAACATCCCCGAATACCTTAAGGCAGGCTGTGTAGGCTTCGGTGTCGGCACAAATATTGCAAACAAGGCACTTGCTGAGTCCGGCAGATTCGACCTTATCGCCGAGAACGCGAAAAACTTTATTGAGGCGTGCAAAGTGTGAAAATACGACAAATATAATAGCTCTTGACTGCGGTACTACCAACACCCGCCGCACTCTTGAAAGAAAGTCCCCGCAAAGAATTTTATTATACAAGGAAAATACATCCGGTATAAGGCTGTTGCACTAACTGCAACAGCCCTTTTGTATTACAGATAAGCGCAAGCCTGAAAGCGGCAGGAGCAAGCTCCTGCCGCTTTTCTTATTCCGACAACATAAAATCTTGATAAACAAAATCGGATATCGCCTCACAGGACGTCGAGGACGTCGCCCACTACATGTGCATCTCTCCTCATAGAGTGCGAAGCGTTTCTCGCCCTACACAAACAATTATCGCAAACCCAAGCCGCCGGAATGGTGCGGGGCCATGCAGGCGGCGCGAATGTGGCGCACGAGTGATTTTGCACACGTTTTGACTTAACGGTGTGATAATTCTTTGTATAAAGTTCTTTGCGGAGCTTTCTTTCAAGAAAGCGACCGTAACTCCACACACAAACAACCACCGCAACCACAATTTATTCTATTCCCTCTATTGACAAACGGTAATTTTTGCGATATACTATAATAGTATAATTATGTTCCGAAAACAGGTGAGAAATTGAAAAAAAGAATTATATGCCTGATGCTTGCAGGTATACTCGCTGTATTTATTGCTCCGGGCACACTAAACGGCTCATCAAAAAGCTCCCTCTCCTCCCTTGAGGACAAGCTTGCCGCCGCCACCGCCCAGCGCGTGTCTGCCGAAAAGGCACTTACAAACGCAGAGAGCAGCTATGCGGATGCCGTGCAGAAAAAACAGGTGATTGACCAAAAAATATATGCACTTAATCTTGAAATAGATGCGCTTGTTGCTCTTATTAGCGGCTACAATACGCAGATAGAAACGAAAAACTCGGAGATCGCCGCGCAGAACGAAAAGCTCGATGCGCAGTATCAGATGGTACGCGAGCGTATACGTGCAAAGCATGAGGACGGAAGTATTGATTTTCTGTCAATACTGTTTGACACTGACGGACTTCGTGATATGTTCACTCAGGTGGACAGATTCATGTGTATGCTTGATTACGATGAGCGTTTGCTTAACACATATAATCTGGGGCTTGACCGCCTTGAAGGACTGAGAAACGATCTCACGTCCGAAAAAGCGGAGCTTGATGCTAAAATGAAAGCTCTGGCACTTCGCCGTGAGGAGCTTGATAGCGATCTTAAAGCGGCAAACAAGCTTGTGGCATCCACTGAAAACCGGCTTGCATCAGCCGAGGCTGATCTTGAATATATTGCACAAGTTGAGCTTGAATACAGCAACAAGCGTGAGGAGCTTCTTGCAGAGCTTGCACGTACCACAAACGAGGCGTATGTGGGCGGCGAGTTTCTCTGGCCGCTTGACGGAGCGTATACGCGTATTTCCAGCGGATACGGATGGCGAATACACCCCGTAACCGGCAAACAGCAGTTTCACAACGGCATTGATATTCCGGCACCCTACGGCACGGAAATATACGCCGTAAACGCCGGCACTGTTGTGGAATGCTCATACAACTACGCCGACGGCTACTATATTACCGTAAGCCACGGCGGCGGTGTGGCGTCCTTCTACTCGCACCTGTCAAAATACCGCGTCAAGGTAGGCGACAAGGTTACGAGGGGGCAGATTATCGCAAATGTGGGAACATCCGGCTACACCACCGGCGCACATCTTAATCTTAACATCTACGAAAACAATGCCCCTGTAAATCCTCTCTCCTATTTCGGCGGTTAATTGCCGCTGTGGCTGAGACATTACATACAAATCTAAATTTCCGAAAGGACCTTAAATATATGTCAACCGACAGACAGAAAAAAATACGCAACTTTTCCATAATCGCACATATTGACCACGGCAAGTCAACCCTTGCCGACAGAATACTTGAATACACGCGCACCGTTGCCACCCGTGACATGGAGGCTCAGCTTCTTGATAACATGGATCTTGAACGAGAGCGCGGAATCACTATAAAGGCGCGTGCCGTAAGACTTGATTACAACGCTCCCGACGGCGAGGTGTACGCGCTGAATCTTATTGACACCCCCGGCCATGTGGACTTCGGATACGAGGTTTCACGTTCACTTAACGCCTGCGAGGGTGCACTTCTTATCGTTGACTCCACCCAAGGCGTTGAGGCGCAGACACTTGCAAACGCATATCTTGCAATCGACAACGATCTTGAAATAGTACCCGTTATCAATAAAATCGACCTTCCGTCGGCTGATGTGGAAAAGGTACGTGCGGAGATCGAGGATATCATCGGTATTCCTGCCGACGGCTGTCCTGCCGTTTCTGCTAAAGTGGGTCTTAACATTGACCAGGTGCTTGACAAGATAATCTCCGACATCCCCTGCCCCAACGGCGACGAGAATGCTCCCCTGCGCGCACTTATTTTTGACTCCTACTACGACAGCTATCTCGGCGTTGTGGTAAACATCCGCGTAGTTGAAGGAACGCTCAAGGCAGGCGATACCATAAGGCTCATGAGCACAGGCGCACAGTTTGAGATAGTTGACGTTGGATATATGGCACCGTTCGGACTGAAATCCGCACAGATGCTCTCCGCCGGTGACGTTGGATACTTTACCGCATCCATTAAATCCGTGGGCGACACACGTGTGGGCGATACGGTTACTCTTGCCGCTACTCCGGCAAACGAGCCGCTTCCCGGCTTTAAGGAAGTCCGCCCCATGGTATTTGCCGGAATCTATCCTGCAGACGGCGCACGGTACGGAGACCTCAAGGATGCCCTTGAAAAGCTTCAGCTCAACGACGCGGCGCTCACATTTGAGCCGGAGACCTCGGCAGCACTTGGATTCGGCTTCAGATGCGGATTCCTCGGACTTCTTCACATGGAGATAATCGAGGAGCGTCTTGAGCGCGAATTTAATCTTGACCTTATCACTACCGCCCCCAGCGTTATTTACAACATTGACCTTAAAAACGGCGAGACGGTGCGAATCGACAATCCCTCAAACTACCCGAATCCCGACGAGATTGAAACAGCATACGAGCCGCTTGTAAAGGCATCCATCATCACACCGCCGGAATATGTTGGCGGACTTATGGAGCTTTGTCAGGACAGACGCGGCGAGTTTATAAATATGACCTACATTGACACCGACCGCGCAGAGCTTCACTACAATCTCCCCCTTAACGAAATAATCTACGACTTCTTCGATGCGCTGAAATCTCGCTCCAAGGGATATGCTTCCCTTGACTACGAGCTTGCCGAGTATGTTCCCTCAAAGCTTGTGAAGCTTGACATTCTCCTTAACGGCGATATCGTGGACGCGCTCTCATTCATCGTACACGAGGAGAAATCCTACGCAAGAGCACGCCGCATATGCGAGAAGCTTAAGGACAACATTCCGCGCCAGCTTTTCGAGGTTCCGATCCAAGCGGCAATCGGCGGCAAGGTAATCGCACGCGAAACCGTAAAGGCGATGCGCAAGGACGTGCTTGCCAAGTGCTACGGCGGTGATATTACCCGTAAGAAGAAGCTGCTTGAAAAGCAGAAAGAGGGTAAGAAGAAGATGCGTCAGCTCGGCTCTGTAGAGGTTTCGCCCGAGGCATTTATGGCAGTCCTCAAGCTCTCGGACGAGGATTAAATACGCGCCGGCAATACACCTGCAACCGCGTAGGGGCGATTCACGAATCGCCCGACCCTATACGGTTTTAATACAATACACCACTGAAAGGACGACCGTAATGGTAAAAAAACCGCTCGGTTTATATATACACATTCCCTTCTGTCACGCAAAATGCGCCTACTGCGACTTCTATTCACAGTCGGGAGCAGGCGATGAGCTTATGCAGAGATATGTGGACTCTCTGTTGCTTCAGATGGAGGACTATTCCGCCGCGGCAAGGGAATACTCTGTTGACACGGTGTTTATCGGCGGCGGAACACCTACCGCCCTTCCCGTAAAGGCAATGAGCGACCTGCTTTCCGGAATCGACAGACATTTTAATCTTGCAAAAAACGCCGAATTTACAATGGAAGCAAATCCTGCAACCGTAAGTCCGGCATCCCTTGCAAAATACCGCAAAATGGGTGTAAACAGGCTCTCAATAGGTCTGCAAAGCGCAAATTCTGACGAGCTTTCCGCTCTCTCCCGGATACACACCCGTGAGGACTTTGAGGCAAGCTACAAAGCGGCACGGCAGGCAGGATTCGATAATATAAGCGTTGATCTCATGTACGGCATTCCGCTTCAGACCGCCGACAGCTTTCAGCGAAGCCTTGATTACGTGACCGCACTTGATCCGGAGCATATCTCCGTATACGGTCTCAAAATCGAAGAAGGAACGCCGTTCCACCGCGTCAAGGACACTCTTATTCTTCCAGACGAGGACACGGAAGCGGATATGTATCTTGACTGTGTGCGTCACCTTAATGTCAAGGGCTACAGGCACTACGAAATATCAAACTATGCCCGTCCCGGCTATGAGTGCCGCCACAATTTAAAATATTGGAACTGCGAGGAATATTTGGGACTCGGTTGCGCGGCACACTCCTATTTTTCGGGTATGCGTTTCTCAATGAAGCGCGATCTCATGCTGTTTATCGACTCCATGGAAGCGGATATCACACGAGGCTCGATGATGAGCGGCGACGGTCTTTCGCTTGCTGAGGAGCAGATAAAAAATGCCGCTCCCATTGACGAAATTTATACCGTTGCACCAAACGAGCGAATCGGAGAGTACATCATGCTTCGCTTAAGACTTGCCGAAGGCGTGTCCTCTTCGGAATTTCAGCATAGATTCGGCATGAACTTCGATGCCATCTACGGAAGACGCCTTAAAATATACATTGATAACGGATTCATGACCTACAACGGCGACAGATACGCTTTCACTCCCAAGGGAATGTATGTATCAAACTACATTTTATCGAATATACTCGATTTTGACGAGGAAAGCCGCATAGTTGGCGGTATTGCCGACGGAAGCGACAAAGCGTGATTCACAACGACAAAATTTATATACACTAACGAAAAGAGGATCTTACCATGATCGAACAGTTTTACACCGACCTTGACGGTCTTATCAGTATACCGTCCGTAGCAGAAAAGGGCGATGACACCTATCCTTTCGGCAAAAACTGCGCCGATGCCCTTGACTATACCTTAGCACTCTGCGAATCCTACGGTTTTCGCACCAAGAAATGCGGGAATATGCTCGGCTGGGCGGAGATAGGAGAGGGAGACGAGATGATAGGCATTCTCGCTCATCTTGACGTTGTGCCCGAAGGCTCAGGCTGGGACTATCCTGCATTCAAGCTTACCCGTACCACCGTTGAGGGCGAGGAGCGTCTCTACGGACGCGGTGTCACCGACGACAAAGGTCCTGCGATGATGTGCATTTACGCCATGAAGGTACTCCAAAGTTCCGGCGTAAAGCTTAACCGCCGCGTGCGTATTATCTTCGGTCTTACCGAGGAAAACGGCGAATGGGTTGATATGGCATACTACCGCCAGCATGAGGAGCTTCCCACCTTCGGATTCACTCCCGATGCCGCTTTTCCCTGCGGATATGCGGAAAAAGGTATTGCAATATTTGAATTAAAAATGCCGCTCTCCGCGTCCGGCGTGGAGTCGGTTTCCGGCGGCGAGGCACACAATATGGTGCCTGACTTCTGCGAATGTGTCATTGGCGGCAATAAGCTGACGGCGACCGGTGTCAGTGCACACGGAAGTACGCCGAATGCAGGAGTAAACGCAATTATTGCGCTTATGAACAAGCTTGTCTCTGACGGCATCTCCTGCCCGCTTGCTGAGTTTATCACCAAAAAGTTTGAGGTAGAATGTGCCGGCAGAAATATCGGTCTTGAATCATGGGACAGCGAGAGCGGACGACTCACACTTAATCTCGGCGTTATCGAAGTGCGCGGCGACGAGGTGATAATGACTGTTGATATCCGTTACCCCGTAACAAAGAGCTATGAAAATATGCTTGCTATGCTTAAAGCCACCTGCAAGCAGTACGACGTGACCGTCACCGAGGCAGGACACAATCCCCCCGTATTCATGGATAAGAACAGCAAGCTTATCACCACCCTTACCGATGTATACAACGGCATTACGGGGGATGATGCAGAGCCGTTCTCCATGGGCGGCGGCACATATGCAAGGGCTATGCCGAACATAGTATCATTCGGTCCGCATTTTGAAGGCTCTGTTTCAACGGAGCATCAGAAGAACGAGTATGTGACCGTAAAGGACGTTGACAAAGCGGTACGCATATATGCGCAAACACTCTTTGCGCTTATGGAAGACTAATTTACAGCTAAAGGAGAACTTAGTTATGGGTTTTAATGAAAATCTGCGCGAATATGCGCGCGTTATCGCAAGTCTCGGCGTAAATGCTACGCCTGACCGTTATGTACTGCTCCGCTGTCCTATCGAGGCGGCAGAGCTTGGACGTCTTGTAGCCGAGGAATGCTACAAGCTTGGCGCAATTGATGTTATCATGCAGTGGAACGACGAGCGCTCTGCAAGAATCCGCCTTGACAATGCCGCAAAGGAGCAGTTTGAGACCGTTCCCGAGTGGAGAGCGGAATCACAGAACTACTATGCACGCAAGGGATGCGTTGCAATATCCATTGTAGCGGAAGACCCCGACATTTTCGCAGGTGCTGACAGCGAAAAGCTCATGGCATCGGCTCTTGCAGGCAAAAAGGCGTTTGAGGAGTTTTACCGCATAATGGACGAGGGCAATCTTCGCTGGACTGTGGTTGCATACCCAAACGAAGCATGGGCTAAAAAGGTATTCCCAAATGACACTCCTGCAAATGCAGTCAAGAAGCTGTGGGCGGCTATTTTCAAGACTGTCCGCATCGGACGCGGTGACACAGTGAAGAAATGGTGGCGTCATGACCGTATGTTAAAGCGTCGCGCAAGAGCGCTTAACCGCGAAAAGTTCGTTTCGCTTCGCTACAAGAACTCACTCGGCACGGATTTTACCGTAGGCCTCGTTGAGGGTCACATCTGGAAAGGCGGCTCTGAAAAATGTGTTGCCGGTAAGGTATATTTCCCAAATATGCCCACTGAGGAGATATTCACAATGCCCCACTGCGAAAAGGCAGAGGGCCGCGTTTATTCTTCCATGCCCCTCTCATATCAGGGAGAGCTTATCGACAAATTCTATGTCGAATTTAAGGACGGCAAGGTAGTCTCCCACGGAGCGGAAGTAGGACTTCGTGCCCTTGACCGCCTGCTTAACACCGACGAAGGCTCCCGCCGTCTCGGTGAAGTGGCACTTATTCCATACGATTCCCCCATTTCAAATCTCGGCATACTTTTCTATAACACCCTCTTTGACGAGAACGCATCCTGCCATCTCGCGCTTGGCGAATGCTATCCCGACACCGTAAAGGGCGGCGAGAAGATGTCAAAAGAAACTCTCCGTGCAAAGGGCGGAAACAACGACAGCGCAAATCACGTTGACTTCATGATAGGTACTGCTGACATGGAGATTATCGGCATCAAAGCCGACGGAACGGAAGTAAAGGTATTCGAAAACGGCAATTTCGTGATATAACTGCCCACAAACAAGCGATGCGCCTTAGCGAATAAAATTCGCTAAGGCGCAGTTTTGTATATGCCGTTCAATCCCCATCCGAGAAGACCGTCTCAACCACTCTGTCGCATCCGTCAGGCGAATATCGCCAGCGGTCTATATGCGTGATCTCATCATGCACGATTCCCTCACTGCCTGCCGAAAGTGAGCGTGCGGCGTCGATTATCACAAGCTTTATCTTCATTCTCTCGGGAATAATATTTTTTATGTATACAGCCGCACACTGACCTACGACAACGTCGCTTCGGTACTCCGCAAGTCCTGCAAGATTCGGTGTAAGCTCCACAAAAACACCGTACGGCTCAACGCTCCTGACACGTCCCGTTACAGTCTGCCCCACGGAAAACAGCGCGGCATTTTCTTCCCATGTACCAAGCAGTTCCCTGCCTGTAACGTATACTCTTGTTGGAAGTCCCTCGTCATTTTTATCCATGCTTCGCACGACCACACGAAGCTCGCCGCCAATGGACAATCTATCCCCGGGATGGGATATCCGCGAAACAGAAATGGAATCTATAGACAACAACGATACGATTCCGCAGCCGATATCGACAAACGCGCCGAAATGCTCAAGATGTGTGACCTTTGCCGGAATAACGTCACCTGCACGAAGCTGTGCCAGATAATTTTTTGTGCACTCAAGCTGTGCGGCGCGGCGCGAAAGCTTTATAATAGGTGCACCCACACGCTTTCGCTCTACCGAAATCACCTTGAAGCAGACAGGCTTTCCGACTCTTGTAATCACCGCTATATCTTTTACACCCTCACCGAAGGTAAGCTGTACCTCATCCTTCTCTATAATACCCGTAAACTCACCAAACTCCACAGTCAGCTCGTGTCCACCGCCTGCTTTGGAAGCTATCCCTTCAAGTATGCGTCCTTCCTGCATGGCACGTTCAATGCCGTCAATGCTCCCGGTGTATTCACGGTTTTCGTCGCTCATTAAAAGTGTTCCTTCGGTATAATATCCTTTTTGCATTGCTCTGTCCTCCGTTTTTTGTTATACGCTATATTCTATGGGACAAAGTCCTGCAATATTACCGAAATGAAAAAACAACTTATGCGGCGTGTTGACAAATCGACGCGTTCATGGTAAAATACTCTTATAATTACACGTTTATTTTGGAGAAATATATGTTTATTGAAGAACGCCATGCCGCGATTCTCACAATGCTTGAAGAAAATGGGAGCATTACAACCCATGATATACAAAGAAAATTTGGCGTGAGCTACGACAGTGCCAAGCGCGATCTGCGCATTCTTGAAGAACAGGGACAGCTTAAGCGGACTCACGGCGGTGCGATCCCAAAAGACGGAAAGTTTATGGTAATGCCGAAGCGCACTCACGACAGCGCGGCGGAAGAAAACGCCCCGTATGTGTGCACACGCGCACTTGATCTTATCTCTGAGGGTGACACCGTCTATCTACCGAGCGGCGAGCTTGGCGCATATATTGCAAAGAATCTGCCTGATAAATGCAGGCTGTCTGTTGTTACCAACAGCATCCCTGTCGCCGAATCACTGAGACGGCGCGGCGATGTAAATATAATAATGCTTGGCGGTGCCGCAGACAGCGATGGAGTGTGTACAGACTTTTTCGCAGTGGAAATGCTTAAAAGACTTCGGATAAGCAAGGCATTCATCACCTCGGATATGATATCGCCTGAATTTGGAATTTCTTTCGAATCAGCTTCAAAGATACCGTTTCTGTCAGCGATTATCGAGCATTCCGCAAGCGTTGTGGGAATGTATCCGCAAAAAAAGGTGGGCGGCTGTGCGGCCTTCTCCGTCTGCCCTGTATCAAAGCTTGATGTGCTTATAACCGACGCCGTGCTCGGCGAAGCTATTGCGGAATACAAAAAGCAAGGCGTCAAGCGGATAATCTGCCTGTAAGACATAAAAACAGCGACAGGATACCCTGCCGCTGTTTTTATATAGAAATTAAAGGAGATCGAATTTGTAGCCAACACCCCAAACGGTCTTGAGCACCCATTTGTCGGACACGCCCTCAAGCTTTTCACGCAGACGCTTAACGTGTACGTCAACGGTACGGGAGTCGCCGAGATAGTCAAATCCCCAAACCTTGTCAAGAAGCTGATCGCGTGTAAATACACGGTTGTAGTTTGAAGCAAGGAAATAAAGAAGCTCCAGCTCCTTCGGGGGAATGTCCACGGACTTGCCCTTCAGCTTAAGCTCGTACTTCTGACGGGAGATCTCAATGTTGTCAAATTTGATTGTCTCATCGTCGTTCTGATTATCGCGCGCGCTGTAACGGCGAAGCACAGCCTTAACACGTGCGGAAAGCTCCTTTGTCTCAAAAGGCTTTACCATGAAATAGTCTGCACCAAGCTCAAGTACAAGCACCTTATCAAAAACTTCGCCCTTTGCGGTAAGCATGATTATCGGCTTTGAAGAAACCTCGCGAATCTCGCGGCATACCTGCCAGCCGTCCTTCTTCGGAAGCATGATATCAAGAAGAACGAGATCAGGCTCGTACATTTTAAAGAAGCTTACACCCTCAGCACCGTCATTGGCGGTCTTCACCTCGTATCCCTCGTTTTCAAAATAGAGACGCAGAAGGTCGCAAATATTAAGGTCATCATCGACCACAAGAATTTTTGTCGGCATAGCTATTATACTTCCTTTCATAAGTGATTTACACGATTTTGATTGTTATATTTGTGACAATGTGCACAGTTTTCTGTTCACAATTTCACGATTCTGTCAAATTGTTAATTTCGTCAAAAATCTAACCATATTCATTATATCACCCCTTCGTGTTTTTGTCAAGGTGCTAAGGTGAAGATTGTATGAATTTATTGCCAATTTTTATACCTCTGCGTGATATGTTTTTCACAATCGACTTTCCTGTACAAGAAAATTCCAAAAGAAAATCCCGATTTCTCTTGAAAAATCTTAAGAGATGTGGTATAATATTGCAGATAATGAATATTTGACACTGATAAGGAGATAACATACATGAAACTTGGTATAGTCGGACTTCCGAACGTCGGTAAATCTACCCTTTTTAACGCTATTACAAATGCAGGTGCTGAATCTGCAAACTACCCCTTCTGCACCATCGACCCCAATGTGGGCGTTGTAGCTGTACCGGATGCAAGACTTGATAAGCTTGCCGAAATGTACACCCCCGAAAAATACACCCCTGCTGTTATCGAATTTGTTGACATTGCAGGACTTGTTAAGGGCGCTTCCAAGGGCGAGGGCCTCGGAAACAAATTTCTTTCCCACATCCGCGAGTGCGACGCTATTATCCACGTAGTTCGCTGCTTTGAGGATTCCAACATCATCCACGTTGACGGCTCTATTGACCCCATGCGCGACCTTGAAACCATCAACATGGAGCTTATTTTCGCTGATATCGAAATGCTCGAGCGCCGTATAGACCGCGTTAAGAAGGCGATGAAAGGCGACAAGTCCTTGGGGGCTGAGCTTGAGCTGCTTGAGCGCGTTATGGCTGAGCTTGCAAACGGCAAATGTGCCCGCGCGGTTGAATACACCGAGGATGAGCTTGCTCTTATGAATGAATCACAGCTTCTCTCTATGAAGCCTGTTATCTACGCCGCAAACATCTCCGAGGACATGATCGGCAGTGATATGTCGAACAATGCAGGCTATCAGCGTCTTGCCGAATACGCCGCTTCCGAAAAGGCGGAGATCATGCCGATTTGTGCCGGAATCGAAGCTGAGATCGCTCAGCTTGAAGGCGAGGAGCGCGCGGAATTTTTAGCTGACCTCGGAATCGCGGAGAGCGGTCTTGACCGTCTTATCAAGGCAAGTTATGCCCTTCTCGGTCTTATCTCCTACCTCACCGCAGGTCCCAAGGAAGTTCGTGCTTGGACTATCACCAAGGGTACAAAAGCTCCTCAGGCGGCAGGAAAGATTCACTCCGACTTTGAGCGCGGCTTTATCAGAGCTGAGATCATAGGCTTTGACGAGCTTATGGCGTGCGGCACAATGGCGGCGGCAAAGGATAAAGGTCTTGTTCGCAGCGAGGGTAAGGAATACATTATAAAAGACGGCGACATCGTGCTTTTCAGATTCAACGTATAATAACATAAAGCCAAAAACACCGATGCACATTGTCTTACGGTACAACGTGCATCGGTGTTTTAATAATCAGCCAAAAACTCGGTTTGTTTATTTCACAGGAACCTTAATAATAACCTTTTTGGATTTGCCGTCGCCGCATCCGGGCATATGAGCGTCCATTGGAGCGAATACTGCAAAATCACCGGGCTTAAGGGTGAAGAATACACCCTCGCCCTCATGAAGCGAGTAGTCGCCATCTGCATCGTATTCTTTGGTAACCTTAAGAGTGTCGATATCAGCGTAACCCATTACTTCTGTGCCGTCGTACACATACTGAATATCAATATACTTGCGGTGAGCCTCGAATACCCCCTCGCTTACAGGCTTCTGTTCGCTTATCTCGCACACATTGTAGTATGCACCGTCGGAAAGCTCGTGTCTTCCGAGAGGAGTGTCAAGAGTAATAGTTTTAAGCACCTCGATGTACTTGTCAAAAGCTTCGCTTCCGAGACCGCAGGAGCGGAATGTTTTAATATTACCGAAAATCATTTTTATGTATCCTTTCACAAAATAAAATTTAGCAATTACAATTATATCACCCTTTTTACCCTTTGTCAAGGCATGATGTAATTATTGCCACTAAGTTTGTCTTATTATATTCCTAAATTCTAAAATAAAGCTATACTATTGACGAAAAAGAAAAAATATGGTACAATAAACACATAAATTATACATATTGGGGAGAGATACCGTTATGAAAATTGCTCTTATAGCACACGACAAAAAGAAAAATGAAATAATAGAGCTCGCTAAGAAGTACAAGGATGTCCTTGAGGGAAATGAGCTTTATGCCACCGGCACTACAGGTACTCTTATCATGGGCGAGACCGGACTTTCAATTCACCGCATGAAAAGCGGTCCCCTTGGCGGCGACCAGCAGATAGGTGCTATGCTTGCAATGGGTGAGCTTGATCTTATCATTTTCCTGCGCGATCCGCTGACTGCACAGCCTCACGAGCCTGACGTTTCCGCACTTCTCAGGCTTGGAGATGTCCAGAAGATACCGCTCGCTACGAATATGGGCTCTGCCACCATAATGCTGGAAGCTCTGAAGAACAAAACATTTTTAGTATAAACACAGGGGAGATGTACTCGTCTCCCCTGCAATCATTTAATATTACCGTAAATGACACTCCACCTTCGCATGGTCGCCTCGCGCGCGAAGCAAGCTTCGCTTCTGGTGTTCCCTGCGCCAGGCGGTTTCGGCGGCGTAAAAACAGCCCACCGGGCTGTTTTATCTTGCACGTTCTCGCTATGCGAGAACGTGCTCTACCCATATTGTTCCCGAATTGGCTCACTCCACAAAAGGGCGGTATTCGTGCCGCTTCGTTTCAAACAAAAAAATATACGGACGGTAAACCGTCCGTACATTTTTTGGTCGGAGTGAGGTGATTCGAACACCCGACCTCTTGGTCCCGAACCAAGCGCTCTACCAAGCTGAGCCACACCCCGATACTGCTGCCGTTTTCGCAACATTAGTATTATACCAAACATTCACGCTTTTGTCAAGAGGTTTTCGGAAAATTAGAGAATTTTCGAAAAAAGTTGTAAAACAAACGTGCCGCTGTCCTCAAAAAAAGACAACGGCACCAAGTAAAATCATTTCTTTAAAAACAGCACACCAAGAGTGTTTTTACCGCAGTGGGATGATATGGTACAGCCTGCGCGAGTCACGCATATCTCCCCAAAATAGCCAAGGGCACGTACCTCGCTGACACAAGCCTCAACTATGTCGGGATCGCATCCTGCATGAGTTACAAATACGCGTCCGGGGTCGATAGAATCAAGCTCCGAAAGCTGATCGGCAACATATTTCTTGATTGATATGGCGAATTTACCGCGGTACTTCTTTCCTACCGCCATTTTTCCGCCGTCAACGTAAATACAAGGCTTAAGCTGTAAAAGATTCGCACCGAATGCCGCAAGAGCCGAGCATCTGCCGCCTTTATAGAGAAATTCAAGGTCGTCCACCACAAAAGATGCCGATACTAAGGCGGTAAGCCTTTCGCACTCCTCTGCGATCTCCAAAGCACTCTTACCCTCTGCCGCCATCTCTGCGGCACGCATCACAAGAAGTCCTCCGCCGGTTGAAAGGTTGCGAGTATCTACAACATAGACATCCTCATACTCATTTGCCGCAAGTCTTGCATTGTTAAAGGTCGAGGACATATCTGAGCTTATGGTAAATACCACAACGGCGTTTCCCTGTTCTGTTTCAGCCTTGAAAAATGAGTCAAACTCCGACACATTCACCGCCGCAGTCTTTGGGAGCTCACCGGTTTTCTCGTAGTGCGCATATATATCATCCGGTGTAACATCCACGCCGTCGCGGAACTGATTTTCGCCAAGGTGCACGGTAAGGGGAAGAATCGCAATACCGTATTTTTCGATTAAATCAGATGTAAGATCGCAGGTACTGTCGCTTGCGATTATCACTTTATTATTCATTGTCTTTGAGTCTCCTGAAATTTAATACCTTACGGGCTGCCGCAAAAGCGACAGCCCGAAGTTTTTATTTCATATTATGATTTTTGTAGAATTCCACATACTGATAGAGCATCTCAGCGGTGGTTTCTATACCGAGTCTTGAGGAGTCAACCGCAAGATCGAAGTTTTCCAGCTTGCCCCACTTCTGACCGGTGTAGTAGTTGTAATAATTTGCACGGCGCTTGTCGGTCTTCACAATAATGTCCTTCGCCTTATCGGGAGTAACGTTGTGAAGCTCGGCAATATGCTCTGCACGGAAGTCCATGGGCGCGTATATAAAGAGCTTGATAAGATTCGGATATCCGCGAAGCACATAGTCGGCGCATCTTCCGATGAACACCGCAGGTCCTTCGTCGGCAAGCTCCCTTATAATGTCAGACTGTGTAACGAACAGCTTATCGTTTACAGGCATATCAAATGCAACGCCTGCATTTCCGCCCCAGAAGGAGCTGCCCATAGCGAGTGTATAAAGAAGGCTGTTTGTAGCCTTTTCATTTGCTTCTTCTACAACATGGTGCGCCATGCCGCTCTTCTGTGCCGCAAGGGATATAAGCTCGTTGTTGTAAAACTTAATTCCAAGCTTCGCCGCAAGTTCTTCGCCGATATGACGTCCCGCGCTTCCGTACTGTCTTCCGATCGTGATAACTAAATTCGAGTTCATAACGTACCTCCTACTGTTTCTATTGGTATTATTATACACTATTTTCTACCAAAATGCAATAGGTTTTTGTAAACTTTTTATCCTAGACCGGCAATCAGTCCTTTATGACGATTTCAGTGGTGTACGGAAGAGTGAAAACAAATTCACAGTTTTCACCGTATACGCTCTTTACCCATATTTCTTCATCGTGAGCATCAATTATGGTCTTGGCAATATACAGACCGAGTCCCACACCGCTCTTGTCAAGTCCGCGGCTCTTATCGCTCTTGTAGAATCGCTCAAACACAAACGGTAACTCCTCGGACGGGATACCCGCACCCTCGTTGTAAACCGAGATGTACACTCTCTGCTCACGTTCAATAATGCTTATTCTGTACACGCCGCCTTCCTTTGAGAATTTCACAGCGTTGTCGCAGATATTGTAAAGTATCTGATAAATGGCATCGCGGTCGGCATACACTGTCATTTTGTCGTCCTGACAGTCAAATTCCACCTCAAGATGCTTTTCTTCTATCTTCTGCTCAAATGAGATAAGTATAAGCCGTGCCATTTCGCATATATCAAAGGCAGATTTGGTGAATTTTCGCTCTCCTGCCTGAATGCGTGTGATATCGAGAAGACTTGCTACAAGTCTCGCAAGACGTCTGACCTCGGTACGGATAACGTCAAGATAATATTCGTGCTTTTCCTTAGGTATCGTACCGTCAAGAATGCCGTCAATAAAGCCTGAGATGGTGGTCATGGGAGTGCGCAGGTCGTGGGAAACGCTGGAAAGAAATGTGCGGCGCATATCCTCAAGCTTCGCCATAGACGCCGCCATGTTGTTGAACGCCGTAGCAAGCTCCGCGACCTCGTCACGGCCCTTTACGGGTACACGCACGTCAAATTTCCCCGCCGCAAAGCTTTTTGCCGCCTTTGACATCTTTTTTAAAGGATCAATTATCTTTTCACTGATAAAGTATATGGCAACAAGAGCCGCAAGCATCACAAGAAGGCAGGAAAGCACCACGGTTTTGATGAGACTCTCAATAAGTGCCTCCATCTGACGTGAAGCGGAAGTAGCTACCGCCGCTCCCACAATTCCGCCGTCTTTCCCGAGGATCGGCATAATATAGGTAAGGTGCTTGCCGTCGAACACACCGCCAAGGTCTCCTATATATTCTTTTGCCACCCCATCAGTAAGATTTTCCATGATATCAAGTGGCACACCGGAACCGATATATCCTACCACCACATTTCCATCAACAGCAAGGCAGGAGCCGTATTCGTCCACAACAAATGCAACAACATCCTCATTATACTCCGCCATAGCTGAGAGAAGCTGTTCTATTCCCTCTCTGTTGTAGTATACGAACTGATTAAAATCATCAGCATCGCTGTCAATAAACATTTCTTCAACAGTACGGGATACGACCTCCGATGTGCGGAGCACGGTCTCGGATTTTGCATCGGCAGAGTAGCTGTCCACCATACTGCAGAGAATCACTGTGAGCATGAGAAAGCTTACAACGATTATGAGCATGAATGCCGTAATATATTTTGTAAATACGCTTTTGAACATCGGCGTTCCCTTTCTGTTTGGATTCGTCCTTTTCTATAGGAACATTTTATAGTTAATACACTATAAAAATACTGAACGATTCATATATATTTTTCCATAGTGAGATGAATTATTCCTTCTTCTAAATATTCATCGGAAACTACTTTAAATCCCATTTTTTTATAAAAATCCATTGCTTGTTTTTGTGAATGAAGACAGATTTTTTTGCACCCGAAATGTTTTTTTATTTCTTCCACACCTTGCATCATAAGCTTTTTGCCAAGACCTTTTCCGTGCTCTAAAGTCAACACTCTGCCGACAGTTACTTCATCGGCACCTGTTCTGAAAGCCCTCAAATATGCCGTTACTCTTTTCCCATCAGAAAAAAAGCAGTGCAGACTCTCTTTATCTCTGTCGTCCATATCCTGACAAATAATGTTTTGTTCCAGCATGAAAATCTCGGATCTTGATTTTAAAATTTCATATAATTCATCGGTTGAAAGCTCTGAAAATGTTTTTGAAATAAATTTCATACATTGTCACCTCTCTTTTGGTCAACCTTTTTATAAATAAAGTTCGATTGCGATATTTTGCAAGCAAAGCGATATGATATAAATTCCTTTTTCTCGTGCTGCAAGGCACATATCGCATCCGTTAGGAAAAATCAAACGTCCCTTCAAAAGGCTAATTGTCCAGATATATTGTTCCGTCCATATCTGGTAAAAATAGTTTTTTGCCTTTTAATCCGTTCATCAAACACACTCCCAAAATTCTCTTTTGCCCGTAGAAACCGCGATTGCACCGCACAAAATAGCATCTTCAACCTCTTTTGCTGTTTCAATCAGTCCGCCGGCAATAATAGGAATATTCAACTCTTTTTTTAATGTTTTTATAACCTTTAACATTGTGCCCGGCATAATCTCTATCATATCCGCCTTAGATGATTTTGCGGTTTCTATTGTTGTACGTACAGATTGCGAATCCACAGCAAAAAAACGTTGTACGGCAAACAAATTCTCTTTTTTCGCAAGCTTTATAATGTTGGTACGTGTGCTGATTATGCCGTCTACACCTTGTTGTTTTGCAAAACGGATTCCGTATTCATCCTTGCCTATTCCCTCGGCAAGGTCTAAATGTATAAACAACTTTTTTCCGACCTGGTGAACAAGTTCTGCCTGTACCCTTATGTCCTCAATATTCGGCGCAAGCATAAAAATCATCCACGCATCAGATTTTACTGCTTCTTCAAGCTCCTGAGCGCTTCTGACTGCGGCAATTATTCTCTTATTCACGTTAACACACCTCGCATATTCACATCATAGTATATCACTTTTTTCAAACAATCAAGCAAAGAATTACATTTTTGAATTCTCTGCTTGATTGCTTTATCATATTAAATTATATCCTTGCAACACCGGTTTCTCTGGCAGTTTTAATAACTGCTTCAGCTACAACTTGTGCTACCCTCTTATCAAGTGCTGGAGCAATTATGTTTTCTTCGGTTATCTCATCATCGGGAATAAGAGATGCAAGTGCAAACGAGGTTGCAACCTTCATTTCTTCATTTATACAAGAAGCTCTGCAATCAAGTGCACCGCGAAAAATGCCAGGGAAAGCCAGAACATTATTAATCTGATTCGGAAAGTCTGAACGCCCTGTTCCCACAACTCTTGCTCCTGCTGCCTTTGCAACGTCGGGCATAATCTCAGGAGTGGGATTTGCCATCGGGAACATAATCGCGTCATTAGCCATGGATTTTACCATTTCAGGTGTTACAAGGTTAGGAGCAGAAACACCGATAAATACGTCAGCGCCTACAAGTGCATCGGAAAGAGTTCCCTTTTTGTGCTCGGAATTTGTTACCTTTGCCACCTCTTCCTGCGCAGGGTTGTTGTTCTCGTCTCCCTCGCAAATAATGCCGAAGCGGTCGCAGAAGGTAAGATTTTTAACACCCATATTCATAAGATGTTTACCGATAGCAATTCCGGCAGAGCCTGCTCCGTTGATTACTACCTTTACTTCTCCTATCTCTTTCTTGACAAGCTTCAATGCATTGATTAGCGCCGCGGCAACAACTATTGCCGTTCCATGCTGGTCGTCATGGAAAACTGGGATGTCGCAGATCTCCTTAAGTTTCTGTTCAATCTCAAAGCAACGGGGAGCAGAAATATCTTCAAGGTTGATACCTCCAAAGCTTCCCGAAAGCAAATATATCGTACGAACAATTTCATCAACGTCTTTAGACTTTATGCAAAGAGGAAATGCGTCAACATCCGCAAACGCCTTGAAAAGCGCGCATTTACCCTCCATTACGGGCATACCTGCTTCAGGACCGATGTCGCCAAGTCCGAGTATTGCCGTACCGTCGGTAATAACAGCGACAAGGTTTGAACGGCGTGTAAGCTCGTAAGATTTATTTATGTCCTTGTTTATTTCAAGGCAAGGCTCTGCAACACCGGGGGTATATGCTAAAGATAAATCTTCTTTGGTTTCAACCTTAACGCGTGAAACCATTTCAATTTTACCTTGCCACTCAAAATGCTTTTT
>CAJGCT010000010.1 GCA_904501985.1 uncultured Clostridia bacterium | reverse complement strand
GTTCCTCTTGGTCAGAATACCCTTGGTATCTACTTATAACATCTTTACTCAAACTTTGTAAAGGTGGCTCAAACCTGCATAAACACTGGGAATTTTCAATGTCATCTAAACTCTATATCCTTTTTATGCTCGTACCAAGTTGGGGCAAAAAATTATCAATTCCAAAGCCAAAACCGCATATTTCCCAAAGTTAATAGGTCAATTTGTAATCATACAAATCTTTCAAATCTTCATACAACCTTTCAAACTCGCTGTTATCAATCAGCTCAGCTATCACAAACCGATAAAGCAGTGAACGAATCCCCTGAGCAGGAGAAGACAATAAATGTTTAGCAAAATAAATTGAAATTGCATTTTGAACATCAATCGCAAGAAATGCACCTGCAGCACCGCCCCAACCGAAATCACCATACATTTCATCACCTTTGGGACAACGCACTCCCAAACCATAACCATAGGAATCTTTTACCCAGTATGTCACTTTTTGCTCGTCGGTTAAACGATCTCTTGTCATCAATTTAACCGTTTCCGGTTTTAAGAGCTTATATGTACGAAGTCCCTCTAAAAACTTTATGTAATCATCAACAGTTGAAATGCCGCCAGCACCGCCCGAAGCATATTCAGTACCCATTTTATAGTAGGCTATGGGCTTTCCAATATTAACAGCTTTGCCATCTTCAAACCTATATTGAGGTGCAATGGTATCTAGCTCTGTATCAGGCAACATAAACGTTGAATCCTTCATTCCGACAATATCAAAGATATTCTTTTTCACATAGTCTTCAAATTTTTCACCGGATATCACCTCAACAAGAGCCGCTAAAACATCATGGCACAAACTATATTCCCACCTGTAACCGGGTTCAAAAAGCAGCGGTTCTTTTGCGAGGTACTTCATTACTTCACGCGTGGGACACTTTCCATTGGTATCTTCAACTGCCTTTATAAGGTGAGGCGAGGAACATTTATAGGAAAAACCCGCTGTCATTTCAAATAGATGCTTTATTAAAATTGGTTTTTCTGCCTTTTTAATGCCATCATTGGTTTTAACCGTCATTTCTTCGAATTCGGGCATATAGCAAGAAAGCTTATCATCGAGAGAAAACAGACCTTTTTCCCACAATTGCAAAGCTGCCGTACAAGTTATAACCTTAGAGCAGGAATAAATATTGTATCTTTCATTTCCGCTTATTTTAATCTTCTTTTCAATATCACTATAGCCATTCATATATCGAAGCACGCATTCTCCGTCTTTATAAATCGCCAAATCAAATCCGGGAACGCCAAGTTCAAGAAACGAATCACAAAATTTTTTTAATTTTTCAAACATTGTATTTTCTGCCTTTCTCCAAAATTCTTCATAAAATATCTCTAAAACAAATGGACGGTCTATATGCTAAATTCACGCCGCAAGGCAATCTACTAGGTTTGCATATCACTCGCATTATAGCATAAAAAACGGAAAAAGTCAAGCATACACACCAAATTGCGTATGCAAAAAAAGAGATTCCACCGCATTATGAAGCGGTGGAATCCGTGAAACAAATTTATCTTGCGATTCTTCCTGTACCGTCGCCGCCGATAAGTTTTTCAACCTCGTCAACGGATACAAGATTAAGGTCGCCGTTTATGGTGTGCTTGAGGCAGGATGCGCCAACAGCAAATTCAAGCGCAGACTTTGCATCCGGCTTTGTTGCAAGTCCGTAGATAAGACCGCCGGCAAAGGAGTCGCCGCCGCCAACTCTGTCAACGATATCGGTGATATCGTAAATACGGCTGCGGTAAAATTCCTTGCGGTCGTTTATGCAGGCAGACCAGAGATTGCGGTTTGCGGACTTGGACTCGCGAAGTGTGATCGCAACAGTCTTAACATTAGGATACTGCTCGAATACCTTCTCGGTGATCTCCTTGTAGCAGTTAAGGTCGATCTCGCCAAGCTCGGGCTTGTTGGTGGAGGAGATTCCGAGAGCCTTCTGGCAGTCTTCCTCGTTTGCGATAACAACGTCTATGTACTTTGTAAGCTCCGGCATAACCTCGTCTGCACGCTTGCCGTACTTCCAAAGCTTAGCTCTGTAGTTAAGGTCGATGGAAGTGGTAACGCCAAGCTCCTTCGCAGCCTTAAGAGCGCGGATAGCTTCGTCTGCAATATCCTGAGAAACCGCAGGAGTGATACCGGTTACATGGAACCACTTAGCCTCTGCAAGGATGGCTTTCCAATCGAAGTCGCCTTCCTTGATGTTTGCAAATGAAGAATCGGCACGGTCGTAAATAACCTTTGAGGGACGCTGACAAGCACCGGTCTCAAGGAAGTAGATGCCCATTCTGCCCTTGGTACGTTTGATGTCGGAAACATCAACGCCGTACTTGCGGATCTCACGAAGGCAAGCAGTTCCCACATCGTTATCCGGAAGCGCGGTAACGAATTTTGCATCAAGACCGTAATTTGCAAGAGTTACGGCAACATTTGCCTCACCGCCGCCGAAGGTAGCTTCGAGAGTGGGGGACTGGAAAAGGCGGTCATATCCGGGAGATTTAAGTCTTAACATGATCTCGCCGAAGGAAACAAACTGATTTTTCATGATATTGTACTCCTTTATCTTTTTTCCGAGCGCGGAAATATTTTCACAACTACAGTATAACATATTCCACAGCGGATTTCAATAGGTTTTTTACTCATTTTTTGTCTGTTCTTATGTTTTTCGCCCACAGAATTAACCTATAAAATCAAACTCTACATCGTAGATGTTCACAGTGTCACCGTCTTCACAGCCCTTGGCTGTAAGTGCGTCGATAACTCCGCTCTGGCGAAGTATGCGCTGGAAGAACGCCACAGATTCGCGATCTCCGAAGTTGACAGAATCAATAAGCTGCATGAGCCATTCGCCCTCAACATAGTAAACGCCGTTAACGTTATTTACGGTAATTTCACGCTCACCGTCCGACATCTCAGGCTCCGGCACAGCCTCAGGCTCGTATACGGTAAGAGGCGGAAGGTCGGAAAGAAGCTCCGCGGTACGGTACATAAGCTCATCCACACCCTGTCTCGTTGCGGCGGAAATATAGAAAAGCTCACAGCCAAGCTCGTTTTTGATGTACGCTTCAAGCGCATCAAGGTCTACCGCTTCACGGTCACAGGCATCAAGCTTGTTTGCGGCAAATATCTGGGGACGGGATGCAAGCGCAGGACTGTAACGCTCAAGCTCCGCGTTTATCTTCTTAATATCGTCAACGGGGTCACGTCCCTCCATGCCGGACACATCCACAACGTGTATGAGAAGTCTGCATCGGTCAACGTGGCGAAGAAAATCGTGTCCGAGACCTGCCCCCTCTGCGGCGCCCTCAATAAGTCCGGGGATATCCGCGATTACGAATCCGTCCTCACCGTTTTTAACCACACCCAGCTGCGGTGCGAGAGTTGTGAAATGATAGTTTGCAATCTTCGGGCGCGCCGAGCTGACTACCGACAGAAGCGAGGATTTTCCAACATTCGGGAAACCTACAAGTCCCACATCCGCAAGCATCTTAAGCTCCAGCGTTACATCCGCCTCCTGACCCTTGAGTCCCGGCTTTGCAAAACGCGGAATCTGCCTTGTGGGGGTGGCAAAATGCTTGTTGCCCCATCCGCCGCGTCCGCCTTTCATTGCAACATATGGCTCGCAGTCGGACATATCCTTTATAATGCGTCCGGTCTCGGCATCGCGTATAACTGTTCCCGGCGGAACGAGGATTACAGTGTCCTCACCGTTCTTTCCGTGGAACTTCTCCGTGCCGCCGTCTCCGCCGTTTTCCGCAACAAACTTGCGCTTGTATCGGAAAGCGAGAAGCGTGTTTGTGCCCTCGTCTATTTTAAAGATGATATTGCCGCCGTTGCCGCCGTCTCCGCCGGAAGGTCCGCCCTCGGCAACATATTTTTCGCGGTGAAAGGCAACGCATCCGTTGCCGCCGTCACCTGCTTTTATGTGTATTGTAACGTTATCTATAAACATCGTCATTATCCTCCAAAATATAAGTTACATCGAAAAACTGTGGGGTAAAAGCTCCGAGAGCCTGTATTTACGTATTTCCCCGTTTTCACCGGCACATATAACATCCATATCGCCAAATTCCGCAAGTGCCTGACGGCATATGCCACAGGGGGTAATGGAAACATCCGCACCAACACACGCTACAGCAACAAATTCGCGCTCGCCTGCCGCAAGTGCCGCACCGAGAGCCACACGCTCGGCACAAGTACCTGCCCCAAAGGCGGCATTCTCAAAATTAGCACCCGTGTATATTTTTCCGCTTGCGGTAAGAACCGCCGCACCGACTTTATAATTTGAATATGGCGCATAGGCGTTTTCCTGTGCAGTCTGCGCAGCCAAAATAAGCTGATTTTCAAGTTTACTGTCCATCATTCACCAACCTGATAAGCGTTTCTTCATCTATTACGGTAACTCCAAGCTGTTCAGCCTTGGTAAGCTTTGAGCCGGCATCACTGCCTGCGACGACATATGAGGTTTTCTTCGAAACCGAAGAGGACACCTTGCCTCCGTTAGCCTCTATAAGTGCCGCCGCCTCATCACGCTTCATTGTGGGAAGCGTTCCCGTAAGAACAAAGGTAAGTCCCGCAAGACGGTCACTGCTCTTCTTAGATTCGTAAACACACACGACACCAAAGCTCTTGAGCTCATCTATAATGCGTCTGGTATCGTCCTGCATAAAGAAATCCACGATATACCGCGCGGTGATCTCACCAACGTCCTCAATTTCGCAAAGCTCCTCCGTTTTCGCCGAAAAAAGTGCTTCGATATCACCGAAATGTGCCGCCAGAACCTGCGCCGCTTTAGCACCTACCTGACGTATTCCAAGAGCATATATGAGCCTTGCAAGACCTGCGGATTTGGAAGCTTCAATGGCAGAAATAAGATTTTCCGCACTTTTTTCGCCCATACGCTCAAGGGGGATAAGCTGTTCGCGGCGAAGCTTGTAAATATCGGAAATATCTTTGACAAGACCCTCTTTGTTGAGAAGCGCAATAAGGCTTGGACCCATTCCGTCGATGTTCATGGCATCCTTTGAAGCAAAATGGGTGAGATTGCGAAGAAGCTGTGCCGGACAAGCCGCATTTGTACAGCGGTACGCCGCAGTTCCCGACTGACTGTCGTCATCTGCATCGGCAATGATGTGTCCGCCGCAGGACGGGCAGATTTTGGGCATATCAAACTGCCGCTCAGCCCCCGTTCTGTGCTCCTTTACCACCGAAACGACCTCGGGAATTATATCTCCGGCTTTTCTCACAATAACCGTGTCGCCGATCATAATATCGCGCTCACGGATGAAATCAAGATTGTGAAGCGTCGCCCGTGAAACCGTAGTTCCTGCAAGCTGTACCGGTTCAAGAACTGCGTTTGGTGTAAGCACGCCTGTTCTGCCCACCTGTATTACTATATCTGTAAGCTTTGTAGGCTTTTCCTCCGGGGGATACTTGTACGCCACCGCCCATTTCGGGGTTGAGGTGTTCTCGCCCACGGTATTTCTAAGAGACAGCGAATTTATTTTAATTACAGCACCGTCGATGCCGAAAGGAAGCCCTTCCCTTGCCTCTCCGATTCGTGTAATTGCATCTATAACCTCGTCCGCCGTTTTTACCACGGAAAATTCGGGAAGCACACAAAATCCGATACTGCGAAGCCATTCAAGGCTCTCGCTGTGAGTGGTAAAGCTTTTTGAGCCGCCCTGATAGTTGAAAACAAAAATATCAAGTCCGCGTGATGCCGTAACTTTGGAATCAAGCTGGCGGAGCGTACCGGCGGCGGCATTTCTGGGATTTGCGAACAGTGCTTCTCCCTCAGCCTCCCTTGATTCGTTAAGCTTTTCAAATCTTGCACGGGACATATACACCTCGCCGCGCACTTCAACATAGGGCTCGTCCGTATCTATAGTAAGCGGTATCGTGCGAACAGTGCGGAGATTCTCGCTCACGTCCTCACCTACTCTGCCGTCACCTCTGGTAGCACCTCTCACAAACTTTCCATCCTCATAGACAAGTGACACCGAAAGTCCGTCGATCTTGCATTCCACCGTAAATTCGCAGTCAGGGTCATAGGCTTTCATACGTGCAACAAATGCTCGTACTTCGTCGTAGTCGAATACATCCGAAAGGCTTCCCATGGGAACATTGTGTTCCACCTTACTAAAGCTGTCAAGCGCTTTGCCGCCGACGCGTTTTGTAGGAGAGTTTGGATCGGCAAGCTCCGGATGCTCCGCCTCCAGCGCCACAAGCTCGTAAAAAAGCTTATCGTAATCATAATCGGATATGGAAGGGGCATCAAGCACGTAGTAAAGGCGCGAGTGATGTTCAATAAGCCGTGCAAGCTCTTTCATTCGTGCCGCCGTATCGTAAGTGTTCATAATTGTGATCATCCCTTCCGAAAGATATTTACAGCATCTTTGTTTTGAAAATTTTGTTCAAATAAAAGCTTCCTTATTTCGTCTCCGCTTCGCGGAGACATCATATGCTTTTATTATAACATAAAACCACGGGAAATAAAAGGGTTTTTTCAAAAAATCTTTCAAAAATACAGTGAAATCATTGACAACAGGCAAAAAAATTGATACAATATAATGGTATAGTTATGTTACCGACAAAACATCGTAACATAACTCAAATTCTACTCCAAATGAAAGAAAGGAACTACCATGAAAACAAAAGCAATACGCCTCTACGGTGAAAACGATCTGAGACTTGAGGAATTCGAGCTTCCGGAAATAAAGGATGACGAAATCCTCGCACATATAATTTCCGACAGCATCTGTATGTCCTCCCACAAGGCGGCACTGCAGGGCGCAAAGCACAAAAGAGTACCCGATGACTGCGCGCAGAACCCCATCATCCTCGGTCACGAATTTTGCGGCACTATCGTAAAGGTAGGCAAAAAGTGGCAGGATAAATTCAAGGAGGGCGAAAAATTCGCAATCCAGCCTGCGCACAACAGAAACGGCAGTCTCTGTGCCCCCGGCTACAGCTACAAATACTGCGGCGGCGGTGCAACATATGTTATAATTCCTGCGGACACCCTTGAAATGGACTGTCTGCTCAAATACAACGGCGACGCATTCTTCTACGGCTCTCTCTCCGAGCCGATGAGCTGCGTTATCGGCGGCGCTCATGCAAACTATCATACCAAGGGCGGCTCCTATGTACATGATATGGGTATAAAGGAAGGCGGCGCGGCGGCAATTCTGGCAGGCGCAGGACCTATGGGTCTTGGTGCCGTTGACTATCTTATCACCTGCGATCGCAGACCCTCTCTTCTCATTGTTACCGACATCGACTCCGCACGTCTTGCAAGAGCGGCTGAAGTGGTAACTGTGGAAAAGGCTGCCAAGAACGGCGTTAAGCTTATGTATGTAAACACCGCAAACTACGAGGATCCGCTGGCGTATATGAAGAAATTTGCTCCCGAGGGCTTTGACGATGTGTTTGTATTTGCCCCCGTTAAGCCTGTTGTTGAGATGGGCGACGCACTTCTTGGCAAGGACGGATGTCTTAATTTCTTCGCAGGTCCTACCAATACTGAATTCTCAGCTATGTTCAACTTCTACAATGTACACTATGCATCAACTCACATCGTAGGTACGAGCGGCGGAAACACCGACGATATGCGCGAAGCACTTGCTATGATGGAAAAGGGACTTATCAATCCTGCCGGTATGATCACTCACATCTGCGGCCTTGATGCAGTTGCCGAAACCACAATAAATCTTGACAAGATTCCCGGCGGAAAGAAGCTTTGCTACACCAATATTTCTCTTCCCCTTACCGCTATCTCCGATTTTGCGGAGCTTGGAAAGTCCGACCCCATGTTTGCAAAACTTGCTGAGATAGTTGGAGAGAACGGCGGTCTCTGGTGCAAAGAAGCCGAGGACTACCTTCTCGCAAACGCAAAGGCAATATAATTCACTTTACAACTAAGACGAATATAGCGAAAGGATTTAACACTATGCTTACAACCCTGTGCAGCTTCTCTCACAAATACGGTGCAAACCCGGCATATGTTCTGGCAGGCGGCGGCAACACCTCCTGCAAGGACGAAAATCACCTTTACATAAAAGGCTCCGGAACTGCTCTTGCCACTATCACTCCCGAAGGCTTTGTTAAGATGGAGCGTGCGAAGCTCGACACCATGCTCACAAAGTCATACCCCGAAAATGAGGATGAGCGCGAGGCGGCAGTTCTTGCCGATCTCATGGCGGCACGTGCCACAGGCGAGGAGAACAAGCGTCCCTCTGTTGAAACGCTTCTTCATAACCTTTTCCCTCAGAAGTACGTGCTTCACGTGCATCCTGCCAAGGTAAACGGCGTTACCTGCGCCAAGGCAGGTGAGGATATTGTGAGGGATGTGTTCCGAGATGCGGTATGGGTTGAATCCACTCGTCCGGGATACACTCTTGCGATGCTCTGCAAAAACAAGCTTGATGCGTACAGTGCCGAAAAAGGCAAATCCGCAAGCGTGCTCTTCTTACAGAATCACGGCATATTCTTTGCGGCAGACAGCGAGGAGGAGCTTGATGAGGTAGTGCTTAATATCATAAACAAGCTTACTGATATGATGTCAAGCCGCCCTGACCTTGGTTTCCGTGAGTACGATGCCGACAAGGTGACAGAAATCGCTCCTGTTCTTCGTATGCTCTACGGTGAGGGACAGCCCTGTGTGGTTAAATTCACCTCAAACAACGAGGTCTCAAAATATGCGCAGTCCGAGGAAGCTTTTGCACCGCTTATGGAATCCTTTACTCCGGACCATATCGTTTACTGCAAGGCGCATCCTCTCTTTATAACCGACGCTTCCGTAGACGGAATCAAAGCGGCATTTGCAGGCTACACCGCGAAATACGGCACCAAGCCTAAGGTGGTGTTTGTTGAGAAGCTCGGTATGTTCGCCATCGGCGACACCAAGAAAGCGGCAAAGACCGTCACCGAGGTATGGCTTGATGCTCTGATGATCGCCACATATTCCGAAAACTTCGGCGGCCCCAATCCCATGACTCCCGAGCTTATCGACTTTATTGTAAACTGGGAGGTTGAATCCTACCGCTCCAAGGTAGCGGCAGGCGGCAAGAATACTCGCCGTCTTGAAGGAAAGATCGCCATTGTTACCGGCAGTGCGCAGGGCTTTGGCAAGGGCATTGCCGAATCCATGGCAAAAGAGGGCGCTTATGTGGTAATTGCCGACATGAACGCCGACGGTGCAAAGGCAACCGCAGACGAGCTTTGCGAAGCTTACGGCGAAGGCACTGCAATATCTGTGTCTGCCAACGTTTCCGATGAGGACAGCGTAAAGGACATGATAAATGCTACCGTTGCGGCATACGGCGGACTTGACGTATTCGTAAACAACGCAGGAATCGTCCGCGCAGGAAGCCTTGAAGAAATGACAAAATCCAACTTCGAGCTTGTTGCTTCCGTAAACTACACCGCATATTTCCTCTGCGCAAAATACGCTTCCGCTGTAATGAAATCGCAGCGCGCGGTTTGCCCCGACTATCTTGCGGATATTATTGAAATCAACTCCAAATCCGGACTTGAAGGTTCAAACAAGAATTTCGCCTATGCAGGCAGCAAATTCGGAGGTATCGGACTTAGCGCAAGCTTCGCTCTTGAGCTTGCGCCATACGGTATCAAGGTAAATGCTATATGCCCCGGTAACTTCCTTAACGGTCCTCTGTGGAGCGATCCGGAAAAGGGTCTGTTCGTGCAGTATCTTAACGCAGGCAAGGTTCCCGGCGCAAAGACTGTGGACGATGTGCGCCGCTTCTATGAATCCAAGGTTCCGCTGAACCGCGGTTGCGAGGTAAAAGACGTTGCCCGTGCTATCATGTACGTAATTGAGCAGGAATATGAAACAGGTCAGGCGATCCCCGTAACCGGCGGACAGGTTATGCTCCACTGATTCTATTTCAAGGAGATATGAAAGTGAATACAGAAACACTTATAGAACAGCTTAACGCCGAAACCAAGGAAGAACGCTTGGCGGCGCTTCGCGAAATAAAGAAGCTCACCGATGAGGGTAAGCTTCCCTCTCCGACTAAAACAGCTTATGTAAACAACCATATCCATACAACCTACTCTTTCTCCCCTTATTCGCCTACAAAAGCGCTCTATATGGCGTGGCAGAACGGACTTGGCACCGCAGGAATCATGGACCACGATTCCGTATCCGGTGCACGTGAATTTATCGAAGCAGGTGAGATCATCGGTATGCCGGTGACTGTTGGCGCTGAGTGCCGCATAAATATGGCAAACACAGCTCTCTGTGGTAAGCGCATAAACAATCCGGATCAGATATCCGTAGCATATGCCGCAATTCACGGTATTCCCCACCAGATGCTTGACAAGTTTGATGTGTTTTTCGAGAGATGCCGCCGTCACCGTAATCTGCGCAATCTTAAGATGTGCAGAAAAATAAATGAGCTGATGGCACCATACGGAATTTCCATCGACTTCAAGGCTGACGTGCTCCCAATTTCAAATTCATGGGAGGGCGGCTCTGTTACAGAGCGACATATTCTCTTTGCGCTTGCAAAGGCTATCACCGCACGTTATTCCACTCCTACAGAAGTGCTCGGCTTCCTTGAGGGTGATATGGGACTGAAGCTCTCCGAAAAAGTAAGAGGGCAGATCGCCGACGGCGACAAAACACCGCAGTTCTACGAATACGATATTCTCGGTGCGCTGAAGAGTGATCTTGTGGAAAAAATCTACATTCCGGCGACCGACGAATGTCCGGATGTTACCGAATACATTGCCCTCTGCCGCGAGACCGGTGCCATTTCGGCATACGCCTATCTCGGCGACGTTGGCAACTCCGTAACCGGCGACAAAAAGACACAGAAGTTTGAGGATAACTACATTGATCTTCTTATCTCGGAGCTGAAGCGTCTCGGCTTCAACGCAATCACCTATATGCCGTCCAGAAACACCAAGGAACAGCTTACAAGAATAATATCCCTTTGCCGCGACAACGGATTCTTCCAGATAAGCGGCGAGGATATAAATTCTCCCCGTCAGTCGTTTATCTGCAAGGCTATGGACGACCCCATGTTTGCCCATCTCACCGATGCAACCTATGCGCTTATAAGGCACGAGGAAGCGGCAACAAAGGATATCACAAAGGCTATGTTCTGGGGCAAATAACCCTTATAAAATCATAGCACACATCAAGAGGTATTGTAATGAACGGTATAAAGAAAATCGACATACACACCCATGTATGCCCATTCCCGGAATACTATCCCGGAAGAAAGGACGGAGGTCCGTTCTGCTCTGCCGAAGAGATGATAAAGATTTATGACGAGCTTAACATTGAAA
The DNA here is from genome assembly GCA_904501985.1 of uncultured Clostridia bacterium. Classification (GTDB taxonomy): domain Bacteria; phylum Bacillota; class Clostridia; order Oscillospirales; family CAG-272; genus Flemingiibacterium. The sequence continues at coordinate 29,437 of CAJGCT010000010.1, read as the reverse complement.
AGGGCGTAATTCTCCCCCTCTCTTCCTCAGATGCAATGGCATCCCCTATGACAAGTGAAGGCGCAAAATATATAGTGGATCAGTATCCTGACCGCTTTTTGTGGTTCTGCGGCATAGACCCTCGCGCCATGGGCAACTCATCCACCACAGACCTTTCAAAGCTATTTGAGCACTACAAGGCACTTGGCGCAAAGGGTCTCGGTGAGGTTACAGCTCCGTTTTATGCGGATGATCCTATGATCGACAATCTTTTCGCCGCCGCGGCGCATTACGATATGCCCGTAATCATTCACATCTACACAAAATTCGGCGGCAGCTACGGAATTGTGGACGAGCTTGGACTGCCCAGAATCGAAAAAATGCTTAAAAAGCATCCAAGCCTTAAGCTTATCGGACACTCGTCCCCTTTCTGGAGCGAGATTTCCGCAGACAATAATGACAATGTGAGAAACGGATATCCCAAAGGAAAGGTTACAGAGGGCAGAATTTCCTATCTCATGAGAGAATACGAAAATCTCTATTGCGATATGTCCGCAGGAAGCGGTGCAAACGCTCTCATGCGCGATCCTGAGTTTACCGCAGGATTTTTCGAGGAATTCCAAGACCGTATTCTGTACGGATGCGATATTACCTCAACTGCCTGCGCCCATCAGTACACCCTTGACAAGTTCTTTGACGGTATGCTTGCCGACGGCACATTGAAGCTTGATGTTTACAAAAAAATCGTCCGCGACAATGCAGTTAAGCTTCTGGGACTTTAAGCTTCTGTGACGCAATGTATAATTTTCAATTCAATTGCTAACAATAACCTCCTAAAGGGAGGTTTTTGTTATGTTTAAACACGAAAAAATGCTTTTCAGACCTGTTGAAATTGAAAAGCCCAATCCGCAGTATGCGGCACTTCTCCAGGAGCAGCTTGGCGGCGCAAACGGCGAGCTTAAAGCGGCTCTTCAGTATATGTCACAGAGTTTTCGCATAAAAGACCCTGATATTAAGGATCTTTTCCTTGATATCGCCGCCGAAGAGCTTTCCCACCTTGAAATGATCGCGCAGACCATAAATCTCTTGAACGGACACGATGTTGACGCATCTTCTGTGCCTGCGGGAGAAATACAGACCCATGTTCAGCTCGGTCTCAACCCCGGACTTATCAACGCTTCCGGTTACTCGTTCACAGGCGACTATGTTACCGTAACAGGCGATCTCTGCGCCGATCTGCTTGCCAATATTGCGTCAGAACAGCGTGCCAAGGTGGTTTATGAGTATCTTCACCGTCAGATAGACGACAAAAAGGTGCGCGCCACCATTGATTTTCTCCTTGAGCGCGAGGAAGCTCACAACGCCCTGTTCCGCGAGGCGTTCAACAAGGTTCAGAACACCGGCTCAAACCGGGACTACGGAACTACCCTCGCCGCCCATATGTATTTCAGTATGTCCGAGCCTGAGGGCAACGCATTCACCACCAAGGAAGTAAACGCTCCGTCGTTTAAGTGAAAAAACTGCTCTTTGCAAATTGTCCGCAAAGAGCAGTTTTTTATGTATAATTCACCGCACGGTAATGCGGCAGTCACAGTCATACACCGCATCACCGCGTATGATCTCGCCGATGGAGTCCGCCGTGATACTGCCTGATCTCGGATTTTTAACCGAAACAATGTGCCCACGGACATCCGCATTGACCTCGGAATATTCAAAGGCAAGATCGCAGTCGATCATCTCGCAGTTTTCAAGTACAAGTCCGCGGCAATAACAGAACGGCTGTGTTCCGATAATTTTGCAGTTTCTCATTGTAAGCCCCTCGGAATACCAGCCGAGGTACTCTCCGCGGACCGTGGAGTTTTCTACAACCACATTCTTTGCGTGCCAGAAGGAATCCTTCGTGTCAAGCTCCGAATCCGTGATATGAAGATTTTCCACATACTGAAAGGAATATTTTCCTTTCAGTGTTATGTTCTTCATCCGAATCTGTCTCGATTCGAAGAATATGTATTCCGATTCAAATGTGCACTTTTCGGCAGATACACCGCGGCATCGCCAGCCGAACTCGGCGGAGCGTGCCGTGGTCTCAAAAAGCTCCACGGAATCGCATTCACGCAGTGCTTTCGGCCCATTTACCGTCACACGCTCTATTCTGCCGTCCTTGGCATACCAAAGTGAGGCACGGCAGGTCTCCGTAAGCGTGGAATCGGTAATATGATACTTTTCGGTATGCCAGAACGGATACCGAAGCTCAAATGTGCAGTTCGACACCTCAATATTACGCGATTCCTTAAATGCGGATTCTCCATCCTCAGCACCGCTGAATGTGCAGTTATTTACACGGGCATCACTTAGCGCGTACAGCGCACGTTCACTTGAAAAATTTTGATTTTCTATTAGCTTCATACTATCTCCCAACTCACACTATTTTCACATCTGCGCCGCGGCATATAAGCTCTGTTTCATAAAAATGCTTGATGGCGTTTATCATATGCTTCACGTCATGTGCGCCTGCGGTTTCATAGGATGAATGCATTGCAAGCTGTGCAAGTCCGATATCTACCGCCGACATTGAAACCTGCGCATTTGAGATGTTTCCGAGAGTCGATCCGCCTCTCATATCCGAGCGGTTTGCAAATACCTGTGTGGGCACATCGGCTCTTCTGCATATTTCACGGAAAACCGCAGATGAGATGGCGTCAGTGGTATAAAGCTGAGATGCATTGTATTTGATAACAACGCCCTTGTTCATTTCGGGGCGATGCGTGGGATCGGAAAGTCCCGGATTGTTGGGATGCACCGCATGGGCATTGTCAGCGGAAAGCATCATGGACTGCGCCGCCGCTATCCGTATATCTCCGCCAAGGGCATCGCAGATGCGTGAGAGAGTATCGTAAAGGAACGTAGACCCTGCCCCCTGCTTTGTGGTGCTTCCCACCTCCTCGTTGTCGGCAACAAACATTACCGCTACAGCTTTGCCGGGATTTGCCGATGTGAGCGCACACATGGAAGAAAACGCACATTCAAGGTCATCAAGCTTCGGCGAGGATATAAATTCCCCGTTTGCTCCCCATAAAGAGGGAGCTTGACGGTTATATAAGAACAGCTCGTGCGCAACAATATCATCTGCATCGACCCCTGCGGACTCCGCCGCAAGCTTCATAAAGCTGCCCTTTGCGGCACCGTCTCCGTAAAGCGGAATCATATCAGAGGCAGGATTGTATGTCTTACCGTTGTTGGGATTTTCCATGTGGACAGCAACGTGGGGTATCAGCATAATATCGCGGTCGATATCTACAAGCTTTGATGAAACACCGTCCTCGGTGCGCACTAAAAGACGGCCTGCCGCAGACAGCGGTCTGTCAAGCCAGGAATCAAGTATCATTCCGCCGTACCGCTCGGTACTTATGCGCGTATACATTCCCCCGTCAAGCTCGGGTGTATCCTTTATCTTAAAAGAAGGCGAATCCGAGTGTGACGCGGCTATCATAAACTTTGGAGTACCGATATTCTCCGGCACGGAAAATGCCACAACGCTTGATCCGTTTCTTGTAACATAATATTTTCCGCCGGGGATAATATCCCACATCTCGCTCTCATGAAGCTCGGTATATCCTTCCCTGCAAAGATTCGCGCAAATATTTGTCACAGCATGAAAGCAGGACGGCGTGTTTTTTATAAATTCAAGCAAAGCCTTGGTATGCTCCATAACAATCACCTCTTAAATTTTAATTTTGCATGGCAAGCTCACTGTGTATCATGAATATGATATCATAATTATTTTTGATTGTCAATCAATGCGCAGATATAATTTGCAATATTTCAGGCATTCCGGCTTACATGGCAAACCTGGTCTGCACATCGCCGGAAACGGAGGTCCGCGATTTTATGGCAGACACAAAGGATTCGTCGCATTCAATGATTATCTCACAGGTCCGCTCTCCGTCAAGAAAAGTTAAAGATATCTCCTCTCCGGCAGGATTCTGCATATAGTTATACCGCGCGTCAGCTTTGGGATGCTTTCCCGACCGCTTGCATATGTCTGTAACGCAGGACAGCGACACATGGCATACCTTTACGTCCTTTTTCCCTTGTCTCCTGCATACAATGAGGTCAGCACTTCCGTCGTCTTTATCGTCGATTATATATCTGTAATCGGTAAGAAAAAAACGCACAAGCATTTGGATTCCGGCTATGATAAGCACCATGGAGACAATTTGGACAACACCCGGACTTGGCATAATGGCAGACAGTGCCATTGCCGCAAATCCGCTTACAATAAACAGTACCGACAAATACTGTGATTTTTTACTCTTTCTCGGCGTATATATCATGAGTGTCCCCCTTTGTTTATGTGAACGTCGCCGTGTGACAGCAATATCTGCCCGTTTTCAATGTTGAGCACGCCAAACGACGGCGGCAGACCGTCCTTCGGAAGTCCTGCGCTTCCCGGATTGAATATATACAGCGGTTTACCGTTTGTGTTTGTATATTTACAGCATCTCTCGTGAGTATGCCCGAACAGAACAACGTCCGCCGCCGCACGCCGTGCGTATGCTTCAAGCTCACCGAGGTGAAATTTCACGCTTCTTGTATGACCGTGAAGCATGAGAACACGTATCCCGTCAACTTCAAGCATCCGCTCCGCATATTCCGGCGTGAGGTATTTTGATGACAGGTCGCAGTTCCCTGCCACAGCATATATTGGAATATTGGGAAAACGTTCACGGACAAGCTCCGTATCAGAGCATACATCTCCAAGGAAAATCACTCCATCAGTGTCGCTTTGACACCGCCTGGTGACCTCGATCATATTGCGCGAAGCTCCGTGGGTATCGGAAAAAACAAGATATCGCATAAGCACCTCTGCCGAACTTTTGCGGGATATGTGCTGCACACATATTCACGCTTTAATTTTAATATACATATAATAATATAGAATACATGAAAGGAGTAAGTCTAAATGAAGCTTGACAAAACCTCTCTCGACCGACTTCTGTCACTTGACGACGTTACCCTCGCCAAAACAATCACTGCGCTTGCCGCAGCGGCAGGTATAGACCAAAGTACAGCCGAAAGTGCTGTTTCAAACCTGAGACTTGTGCGCGCAAGTCTGTCCAACGCAACGGATAACGACATCAAAAATGCCGCAAGCATTATTGGTGAAGAGAAGATTTCTGCAATGCTCGACAAGCTTGGCGGTGGATCAAATGCCGGAAAATGATGCATTAAAACAGCAATTGTCCGGTATTCTCGAAGACCCCGAAGCAATGGCACGGATAATGAGCATTGCCAGCAGTCTTATGGGCGGTATGAATCCGTCAGGCGATTCTCCCGAATCGCCAAAGGAGAGGGACAACGAAGCTTCGCCTCCAAAAGAATCAAAAGGCGATGCTTCTCCATCTGCCGACGGCTTTGATCTTTCAGCCGCACTGCCTGCAATTGCCGGTATTCTGAAAAGCGACAGAAAAAACGATCCGCGCACCAATCTTCTATATGCGCTGAAGCCCTACATGAGCCATGACAGGGGCGAAAAAATTGATATGCTTGTAAAAGCAATGAAGCTTGCCGATATAGCCGGCGGATTTATCTCGGGCGGCAGCTCTTAGGCAGTTTGGAGGTCGATTGAAATATACGCACGAAATTACAGCCGTGGCAGTTCCCAAGACTTCAGCCGTGACGAATACAACATTCCGGCAAATTATGCAGGAAATGCATTCAAGTCCGATAAAACAGCTTCGCCGAGCACAGCGGAAGAAGCTGTACCCTATGAGTATGCTCCGAAAGATTCGAAAATACAGGCGGAATCCATATCCGAGTCAAAAGCAGAAACAGATCATTCGGAAGAAGCAGTATGTGTCATCTCACAAAAAAGCCACCCTAAAGAAAGCGGCGCTCCAAGGGAAAGCCTGCTGCGGAGCTTGCTTTCACGTTTTGAGCGCGGCTTTGAATTTGATGATCTGCTTCTTCTTGGGCTTATCCTTTTGCTTCTGCAAAGCGGAAGCGGTGATCGCAAAGACAGCAAGGATGAAATGGTACTTATTCTTGCCTTCCTATTCCTCACCGGATTCTGAAGGCTCAGTCATGGTATAAATCGCATCCTCCGACCAGACCTCGGACTGCGTGGATACACGCACCGTTTCATATGAATAAACGGGCAGCCCGTTTTTAGTGGTATAACATGAAATTATGATACGGTGATCAAGGGACACATAGTATTCCTCACGCAGTCCGAGATCGGTATACACAAACGACACATAATATACGTTTGAATCCTCATAGCGGACAAGCTTTATTGTGTAGTCTTCAATTCCGTTTTGTGGAATAACTGCATCGCCCGGATTATCCTCACCGGAATTTGGCGGAAATGATTCTACTGCAAAAAACAGGTTTTCAACAGAAGGTATACCCGCTTCGTTTTCCGCACAGATGTCATGTGAACGCGCCAAAATCCGCGACTCACCTGTGGCATTGTCTGTAACCTTAACATTCTCGCTGTCAGCCACCTTTAATGTTTCAAGGCGTTCACTGTCACCAAGCGCATATGTTTCGGAGCGGAATCTGTCACCGTTTTTATAGAAGCGCACCCGTTTTTTTGACGGTTCATCGCCGTTATAGTAGCTTATGTCGGCACAGATATAAATTCCGTCCGATTCTTCTTCACTGAGAAATGCTTCTCGCAGATTATCGTAAGTTATATCAAACGTCAGCACTTCACCGTTATCACCTTTGCCGTCCCTCACGATTTCGGACAGTGCGCCGAGATTCCACTCAGGATCGCTGTCATCATCGGAAAGTCCAAGCAGTTTTTCGGCGAAATCAGGCAAAAATAGGAGATCCATGGAGTACATCCATGCAAAAACCGCGCCGAAAACAACAACCATTGCAACAACGATTATCACTGTGCCGAGAACCGCACCGCGGCTCTCTTTTTCAAGGTTATTTCTCATTTTTTTCATCCGAATCCGTCTCTTTTAAAGCCGCGGACTGCAAAAGCTCCTCTGCGGCAAGCTTATCCTCGCGTTTCTTATAGTTATCACTGTCCACCGGATCACCAAGCTCTATTGCCATATGGGAACGGGACTTCGCATGGCGCAGGAAATAGAAATTGGTAAGGAATATTGCAATACCCACCGCTATTATTATAAGTGCTCTGCCGAAATTCTCCTCGGTAAACATTATTGCAGAGGTTCCGAGTATGGCACAGATAGCATAGAGTATCGCCACGGACTGCTTTTGACTGAACCCCAGATCTATAAGTCTGTGATGAAGATGACTGCGGTCCGGCGAAAAGGGGCTCTTTCCTTTAGCTATACGGCGAATGAACGCAAATGTTGTGTCAAACAGAGGCATTGCGAATATGGATATTGGTATAATAAAGGAAATTACGGTATGGAGCTTGAAAACTCCGGAAACGGAGATTACAGCCATAGTATATCCGAGGAAAAGTGCGCCTGTATCACCCATGAATATTTTTGCGGGATTGGTGTTAAAGGGCAAAAATCCGAGGCACGCGCCAACCACTGCGGCAGTAATCATAGCCGATGCTACCTCGCCTTTAAGAAGCATAACAAGCAGCAGCGATATGGAGCATATGGCAGAAACTCCGCAGGCAAGTCCGTCAAGACCGTCGATAAGATTTATGGCGTTTGTAAGTCCCACTATCCACACAACGGTTATCGGAATGGAAAGCATTCCGAAATGAACGTAGTTTCCGAAAAGGTTTACATACTCCAAAACAATGCCCTGGGAAACGGCAACCAGCGCCACCACAATCTGTGCCGCAAGCTTGACCCATGCGTTTATACGGAAAACGTCGTCAATAACGCCTACCGCCACGATGATAAGACCGCCGAGGTAGATGGAGATAAGCTCCGGAGTAAGCTTGCAGAACACAAGGGATGCAATAACGAAGCCTGCAAATATGGCAAGACCGCCGATTCTCGGCGTTGGCTTCTTGTGCATTCTGCGGTTATCCTTGGGCACGTCAATAGCACCTATTTTATAAGCAAGCACACTTACCGCCGGAGTTGAAGTAAACGCCACCAGCGCGGCAAGCACAGTAACAGTGAGCAGATATATTAAATCTGTTGATTGCATGATGTTTGCTCCTTAATTTGTGTTTAATATTATTTAGAGCATTGCCTTTACGGCATCGGCAAGATATCCTACACCGGTGATAATCTGCTCATCCGACGGAGTGGAGTAATTGAGTCTGAAGCACTGAGAGGGGGCTGAGGTGTCACAGTTGAATGCCTGTCCCGGTACAACGGCAACCTTCTTTTCCATTGCCTTCTTAATAAACTCACCCTGATCAATACTGTCGGGAAGCGTGCACCAGATAAACAGACCGCCCTCGGGACGGGTGTATTTTACGCAGTCGGGCATTACGCGGTCAAGCTCGGAGAGCATAAGTCCGCATTTGTGCTTGTAAAGCTTGCGTATGCCTGCAATGTGAGCGTCGATGTCGCACTCGGTTATGTAACGGTGACAGAGCATCTGGAAGAACTGATTGGTATGCACATCCTCAACCTGCTTTGCCACAACAAGCTTTGTAATAAGCTCCTCAGGACCGCATATAAAGCCGATTCTCATACCGGCGGACAAAACCTTACTGTATGAGCCGGAATAAACAACTATATTATCCTTATCAAGGGATTTGATGGTGGGAATCTCCTCACCTGCAAAACGAAGCTCACCGTAGGGGTTGTCCTCTAAAATAACGATGTTGTACTTCTTTGCAAGCTCAAGCACCGCACGGCGCTTTTCAAGAGGCATACAGGTTCCGGCAGGATTCTGGAATGTGGGAATAAGATAAAGAATCTTAGCACGCGGACAAGCTTTCATGGTGTCCTCAAGCTTTTCGAGGTCGATTCCGCCATCCTCCGCAAGGGGAACACCAACGGTGTTGCATCCAAGGGAACGGAAAGCGTTCAGCGCACCGATAAAGCTGGGATTCTCGCAGATAACAGTATCGCCCTCGTCGCACATGGTCTTGCAAAGAAGCTCAATTCCCTGCTGACCGCCGGAAGTGATAACGGTAGTCTGTCCCTCCATTGAAATATTGAATCTGTCCGACAGGCGCGCTTCAACGTCACGGCGCAGTGCGGGATAACCCTCGGTGATTCCGTACTGAAGTGCTGTCACCGACTCTTTTGCGTATATGTCAGCGGAGAGACGAGCAAGCTCCTCCACCGGGAATGACTCCGGTGCCGGATTTCCTGCCGCAAATGAAATTATGGTAGGGTCGGAAAGCGCCTTGAATATCTCACGAATAGCCGACGGCCTAAGATCCTGCATTTTTTTTGAAATTCTGTAATTCATAATGTTACCCCTTCGATATATCTAAGATAAAATGTTGATTTATGGCGTAATTTTTACACAAAACAACTGTTAACTATTATTTTACCACAAGTACACATAATATTTCAAGACCGAAGCGTTAATTTCTCTTGAAATTTTATTTAAAATGTGTTATAATTGAAAATGTATGATGAAAAATGTCTGTTTTTGCCATATTTTGGTTAAAAACAGTGCGTTTTGTGAAAGGCGGTATCCGGAATGGCAATGGAAGACATGGATTACTACGAATATGAAGAAAGCCAAAAGCGCTTCACTCCAAAAAAAATAATAGGGTTTATATTTAAGCTTATAGCAGGCGTTATCATTGTGGGAACGTTTGTACTTATATTCGGACGCTCGGCACTTATGAAGCTGCCAAAAGAATACACGGGATTTACATGGACCGACGCTTCTGTGGAAGCATTTAATGACGGCACTCTTGATGTACTGCTTCACACGCCCCACGACAGCTACGATTCCGACGGCGCGTTCCATGTGTCAGACGTTACGCTGTCAAAAGCCACGGGAGAGCTTCAGCTTACCGTGCGCTACAACAGCCGCAGTACAATAAACGAGCTTATGCACCGCTACAGACTAACAACGCGTCCGGAGGGTGAAGTATTTGTGTATGTGCTCACAGACAACCATGGCAACACCTACACGGATTACGTGTTTGCCGCCGCCTCAAATCCGCTTTACGAATTTCGCCGCATAATATTCACAGGTGTCTCGCTTGACGGCATATACCTTACCGATGAAGAACAGAAATACATCGAAACACTTTCAGGTGACGATGATGCCGATATACCGAAGCCTGAGACCACCACATTCTATCTTGACATTTACTACGGCGACGATGTTTCAAACAACTCACTTATGTCCTACAGCTATGTAGTATACGACTACAGATACGGAAGTCTCGCTAAAGAGTACAGTGAAGCCGGCAAAACAAAGCTTACATTTGCAGATGCGCCGTACTATGTTTCAAGACTTGCGGATAAAAATTCCGACTAACCCTCAAAGGAGAAAAACATGACAGCAAAAGAAAAACTCTCCGCCCTGCGCGCCGAAATGGCGAAAAGAGGCGCGGATATCCTGCTCGTTCCCTCGGACGACTACCATCAGTCCGAATATGTGGGCGACTACTTCAAGGCGCGAGCATACATCTCCGGCTTTACAGGTTCCGCCGGAACTTTAGTAATAACCGCCGAGGATGCCAAGCTTTTCACAGACGGCAGATACTATATTCAGGCAGAGCGTCAGCTTAAGGACAGTACAATAGACCTTATGCGTTTCGGCACAGAGGGAGTCCCGACACCTACGGAATATGTTATCTCGCTTCTCTCGGACAGCAAAAGAGGGCTCAAAACGCTCGCATTTGACGGAAAGTGCGTCAGCGCCAAATTCGCGGACGGACTTCGTGCAAAGCTCCCTGAGGGAACCACTCTTCTCACCGACACCGATTACCCTGCTCTCATCTGGCAGGACCGCCCTGCGCTTCCTGCTTCTAAGATATGGGCGTATGACATAAAATACAGTGGGAAATCCCACACCGACAAGCTTTCTCTTGTTCGTGCCGCGCTTTGCGAGAAAAAGTGCTCCGCCCTTGTTATGTCAAGCCTGTGCGATATTGCGTGGCTTTATAATCTGCGCGGCGATGATGTGACAAACACTCCTGTGTTCCTCTCGTATTCCATAATCACAGATACGGAGGATAAGCTTTTCGTAAACCTCGACGCCGTGTCGGAAGTACGTCCGTCACTTGAAGCTGAGGGCGTTTCGGTGTATGATTACAGTGAATTTTACGCCGAGCTTGAAAAGCTTTCCGGAGCATCTGTCATGGTGGATAAATCCGCTATTTCCGAGGCGATTGTAAGTGCCCTCGGCAATGCAAATGTGGTTGATGCCGCGAATCCTACAGTGATACTGAAAGCAAGAAAGAATCAAACGGAGCTTGAAAACACGAGACGTGCTCACATTGCGGAGGGTCTTGCCCTTACCAAGATGATGATAGAGCTTAAATACGGCGACAGCGAGCACGACGAGCTTTCCGTGGAACAGCGGCTTATCTCTTACCGCCGTGAATCTGCCCAGCGTGTTGGGGTAACTTACCTTGACGAATCCTTCGGTGCTATCTGCGCATTCGGTCCGAATGCCGCTATGGCGCACTACTCCGCAACCGCCGAAAGCTACTCGAAAATCGATAAAAACGCCCCTGTTCCCATGCTTCTTATCGACACCGGCGGACATTATCTGGAAGGCTCTACAGATGCCACGCGCACCTTCGTTCTCGGCGATATTCCGAACGAGGTAAAGCTTCACTACACGCTGACCGCCTGCGGCTCACTGAGACTTGCAAATCTTACATTCCTTGAGGGCGCAACCGGCGTTGCTATTGACATTATTGCAAGACAACTGATGTGGGAGCGCGGAATCGACTTCCGCCACGGTACGGGTCACGGAATCGGACATCTTCTCTCGGTGCACGAGGGTCCCAACAGTATCCACTGGGGACGCAGTGCGGCAAAGATTGAGGAAAACATGATAACCTCAGACGAGCCGGGAATTTATGTTGAAGGCAGTCACGGCATACGGATTGAAAACGAGCTTATAACAATAAAAGCCATGCACAATGAATTCGGACAGTTTATGCGCTTTGAAAATATCACCCACTGCCCTATCGACCTTGACGGAATCGACGTGGCGGTTATGGACAATTCCGATATCAGAATGCTTAACGAATATCACAAGCGTGTATACGATACACTCTCACCCTATCTCTGCAATGGCGATAAAGAAAAGCTTGCATATCTCACACGGGCGATCTGATTTTAAACTGTGAGCTACCTTATACTTTCACATCTCCCTATTGACAAACCCGATATGTTGTTGTATAATATAACTGCGCTCAGACCACTGTGTGCTGAAACGCAAAGTATTGATTAAATTTACCAAAAAGAGGTCATAAGCCTATGAAAAATTCAAAGAAAGAAGAACTTCGTCAAATCCCTTCACTTCGTGAAATGGTCGTAAACTGTGCCGTGGCGGCAGGCGAAAAGGATCTTTACGTCTACAAAGAAGGAAAAGATGAGGTACACTTCTCATACAATCGCCTTAAGGCGGAATGTGAGCAGTTCGGAACTGCCGTAAATGTCCTCGGACTTAGCGGCAAGCATATAGCGGTTATCGGTGAAACCTCGGCAAAAATAACCGTCACATATATTGCGACCGTTGCCACAGGAAGCGTTATCGTACCGCTTGACCGCGAAACTGCGCATGATCAGATAGTCAACTTTCTGAACCGTGCAGAATGCTCCGCTATTGTTTATTCCCCCACCTTCAACGGCGTGCTTACCGCTATGGCGGATAAGCTTCCCATGGTAGAATATTTCATCCCAATGGGCGGTGAGGATTCTGTAGATGAAACGCTGCCTCACGCCCCGCACATAATGCCTTTTGAGGACGTTCTCGCCCTCGGTAAGCAGGCGATGGAAAACGGCGACGATTCATACTACACACGAACTCCCGATCTTGAAAAGATGTGTGCAATACTCTTTACGTCCGGCACTACAGGCACGTCAAAGGGCGTTATGCTCTGCGAGCGTAATCTTTGCGCCGCATCCTATGCAGCCTGCAAAACGACCCCCTACGACAGCTCAACACGTCTTGTGTCCGTGCTTCCTCAGCATCACACCTACGAGATGACCTGCTCACATCTGGCGGCTCTGAATATATGCGCTTCTCAGTATATAAACGACAGTCTTAAATACGCAATGCGCAATTTTGCAAATTACAAGCCCAATGCCCTGGTGCTCGTTCCCCTGTTCGTTGAAACCATCCACAAGCGCATCCGCGACGAGATACGCAAAAAGGGCATGGAGAAAAAGGTGGAAGCCGGCAAAAAGCTTGCTCTTGCCGCGCTGAAGGTTGGCGTTGACATCCGCCCGAAGCTGTTCTCGCAGATAACCGGTGCTCTCGGCGGCGATGTGAAATCCATCATATGCGGCGGTGCACCCGTAAGTCCGGAGATTCTCCGTGATTTCTATGCTTTCGGCATCACCATTTACGAGGGATACGGAATTACCGAGTGTGCTCCCCTTGTTGCCTGCAATCCGCCGGACAGAAAGCCCCGCTTCGGCTCTGTGGGTCTTCCCGTATACGGTGTATCGGTGAAGATAGACAAAGCTTCCGAGGATGATGAAACAGGCGAAATTCTCGTCAAGGGCGACAATGTAATGATGGGCTATTACAAGAATGAGGAAGCCACCAAGGCTGTGTTCACTGAGGACGGCTGGTTCAGAACAGGCGACATCGGCTATATTGACAATGACGGATATATATTCATCACCGGAAGAAAAAAGAATGTTATCATTCTTTCAAACGGCAAGAATGTATTCCCCGAGGAGCTTGAAGAGCATCTCTCCCACTCGGAGCTTATAAAGGAATCGGTAGTTATCGGACGTGCTGACGACAAAGGCGAAATTGCCATCACGGCACTTATCTATCCCGATTTTGATAAGCTTGAGGGCAAGAGTGACGAGGAGACAGAAAAGATTATCCATGACACGGTTATGGATATAAACAAGACACTTCCCTCATTCAAGCATATGTCGGTAGTTGAGGTAAGACGCGAGGAATTCGAAAAGACCTCATCAAAGAAAATAAAAAGATTTTTGTATAAGTAATAACATATTTTTACCTGGAGGAACATAAGATGTACGAACAGTTCAAATCAATTCTCGTTGAGGAATTAAACGTTGACGAGGACCTCATTACAATGGATGCCGAGCTTACAAAGGATCTCGGAATAAACTCACTTGAGCTTGCCGATCTTATTCTTCTTTGCGAAGACAAGATGGGCATCACCATCGACGACGATCAGCTCTCAAAGTTCATATCCGTTGGCGACGTTGTAGATTACTTACAGAGTCTTGAATAAGAAAAGCGGCGGGGGGAAACTCCCGCCTGCACAAAAAAACAACACACATAATAATAGACATGAATGAATCAATAGAAACACTTATAATCATCGCGGCAGCACTTCTTGGCGTTATTGTCATTGCCGCCGCAGTATTCGTTCTGCTTATCAAATTTCAAACTGCCGCGAAAAGGCGAAAAATAGAAAGCTACGGCAAGGAAAGCGAAGCTCGCATTGATGCGATGCTGAAAAAAGCCTTCGGTGACGACGCGGTATTTTCGGGGATATATCTTCCGTACCTGAACAGTCAAAACAATAAGCACGCAGAAATTGACCACCTTGTGGTCACACGCTCCGGCGTATGCGTAATAGAGGTCAAGAGCCACAACGGCAATATTCGCTGTCCCGCAGATGAAAAATTCTGGTGGCAGACCTATAACGATAAGAAAATTTCATTTTACAATCCCCTCTGGCAGAACAAAACTCACTCAAAAATAGTCGGCGAGATTCTTCGCAAAGAAGGACACTACAATGTGCCGATATACAGCGTTGTGGTATTTACGTCGAGAAGAGTCACCTTCTCACACAGCAGTAAATACGTAATAAAATCGGACGAGCTTGTGGATTTTGTAAAGAAAAGCGGCAAGAAGAACGCCCTCTCCACAAGTCAGACACGCAAAGTAAGAGATATAATAAAACACCGCGCCGCAAAGGAACGCTCTGTAGCAAGACGTCACCGCACTGCAATGCGCAGGTACAAATGATACCGTAAAATAACGAGAGGTACTGATGCAAACGTCAGTACCTCGTTTTTTATTTCTGCTTCTTACATACAAGTGAGCGGAGCGGAACAGAAAGTGCTTCCGCCACCACCGGACATTTTGCCATTAACATAAAATATATTTCACGCCCACATCCCTCAAGGGTCTCAAAATTTCCCTGCCCCTTTGAAATAACCACGTCAGCCGACCGAAATATATCAAGAAATTCTTCGCTAACCCTCGACAGCACAGTGCCGGGCGAATGGTCACCGTTTGAAATAACCGTAGCAACCTCGTTCATTTTAACCGAAATGGCATCCTCGTAGGTGTTATCGTTTATAACCGCTGCCCCTCTCACTGCAAAGTAAACACGGCAGTCCGGAGAAATACGCTTTATATGCTCAATAAGCAGCTTGTCAAAGCACATCTCTCCGCAGTTATCTCCAAGATACAGCACCGTTTTGGCGGCTTTTATGTCCGCTTCAAGGCAAGTCCTGTCGTCAATTGTCAGTGTAAGCTCGGAAATTTTTGAAAATACACGTTCCATTTCCTCGTGTACATTTATATGTATGGGATTAAAGTCAATAATGTTGGCGGCAATTGCATATTTGACCGCCTCGGAGAAACTACTGATTTTTTTCGCATATTCCGACATTTTTTCCGAAAACATTCGATTATATCGGTCTTTTACCTCTTTATACGGGTCTACACAGCCCACATGAGCCTTTATTATCTCGTTGCTGTCCCCTACCACCTCGGGAGTTGTCATTGAAAAGTCCATTTCGCTCATCTGAGCGAGTATTTTTTTATACAGCACGTCACGGTCCGCGGCATTTACCATATTTGCGGTCTTGATTGCCTGCTCAACCATGCACGGTAAGCATTTTTCTTTAATATTCATTGGAAGCACCCCTTTTCAACATCCATTATACCACTCTGCGTCGATTTTTGCAAGTGGTAAGCTTATTTTATATAATTCGGCGGCTTATAATGACCGAAAGCACCGTTGCGGCAGTCATGGACGCAAGGGCGACAAATAAGGTGAACCGCGATTTCTTAATTCCTGCCGCAGAGTGATAAACAGAGATTACATATATCACCGTGTCCGATGCCGCCATCATTACAGATGCGGCAATTCCGGCTCTGCTGTCCGCGCCCTCGTTTTTGAATATATCCGCAAGCATAGCAGTTGATGCCGCGCCTGATATGGGACGCATAACAATAAATTCCGCAAGTCCTTCAGGTACACCTATACCCTCAAAAAAATCCGCTATAACCTCCGACACACCGCAGGCGGAAAACATTGCTACGGCACACATAAGGGCGCAGAGCGTGGGAAACAGCCCAATAGCGGTCTTAGCACCATCCTTTATACCGCCGATAAAAATATCGAACATGGGCTTTTTTGAGAAAAGTATAATAATGCCGCATAGCGCTATTACAGTGGGAACTACCGCCGAGGCAAGTTGTGTCACGTTCTGCCTCCCCTGTGTCTGAAAACTTTGCAGAGCAACTTTGTCAGTATAATAGAAATAAGCGCTCCCACACTGCCAACACCCCATATAATAGGAAGCAGTTCGAACATTATCCCGGCTCCTGCCGCTCCACGGAGTGCAAGCACGGTGGTTGGGACGATTGATACGCCAGAGCAGCAAAGCACCGTCAGCATTATGCCGTCATCGGTAATAACGCTTTTTCCACCTTGCATTTTTTTAAGTGCGGAAATTCCGAGTGGCGTTGCGGCGTTTCCAACACCGAGAAGATTTGCGGCAAGACACGCCACCGCTTCCTCACACGGCTCACGAAATATAAGCCTTGTTATTGGCTTCATAAGTCCTGCCAGCTTTTTTATTGCGCCGATTTCCGAAAACACCGCCATTACTCCGCTCCAAAGTCCCATGACGCCAAGAAGTGCCAGCGTGACTTCCACCGCGCGCCCTGCTCCGTCAAGTACAGCCGCAGCAGTTTCGGCACCCGTCCCCGTGAGGACAGACCACACTGCCGAAAATATGCAAATAACCGAAAACACAACAGGCAGCATATATACCTCCTTTTTAAATGCGAATGATACTACATTATACTGTGTGAAATTTTATATTATGCGATAGCATATATGCGTTAAAACGCAGGCAGAATATTACATTATTTTACATTATTAGTACCCGAATGTCATTTTTTCCATGTATCGGCAATGTGTACAACCGCTTACGTGTTTTTTTGTGAAAAATTATGTCGAAATAGGGATTGACATAATTTCCGTTTTATGGTAGAATGTATATACAGAGGAAATAAAGTATTATGTATCCTCTATATGAAACTGATTGGAAATCATTTTATTATTAGTACAAAGGAGAAATACATACTATGAAATCCACCGGAATCGTAAGAAGAATAGACGAGCTTGGCAGAATCGTACTCCCCATTGAGCTTCGCAATAAGATGGACATTAAAAATAAGGACTCTATCGAGATTTTCGTTGAGGAAGACAAGATCATACTTAAGAAGTATGTTCCTGCTTGCCTTTTCTGCGGAAATGCCGATGATGTTATCATGTACAAGGGCAAGCTTGTCTGCAAGCAGTGCCTCCAGGACATGACTCGCCAGGCATAAATAAAACGTATATAAAACAGTGCGTCAATATGCGAAGTGTTCTTAAGGACAGTTTAAACTCCGAAACAAAATTCTGTTTCGGAGTTTGTTGTATAAGGGTTTAGGATATCCTAAACCTTCGGAAGATTATAGGAGGGGATTAACAATGAATATATTAGTAATTGATTCGCAAGGCGGAGGAATCGGAAAACAGATTGTTTCTGCTATAAAAGAGAATATATCAGAGGTTAATATAACAGCAGTAGGTACAAATGTTATGGCAACAACTGCAATGTTAAAAGCAGGTGCAGACGGAGCTGCAACAGGTGAAAATGCGGTAGTAGTAGGTTGCAGAAATGCGGATGTTATTGTGGGTCCTATCGGAATAGTGGTTGCAGATTCTATGCTTGGAGAAGTCACACCGAAAATGGCACTTGCCATTGCTCAGAGTAATGCAGTGAGATTTCTATTACCGTTTAATACTTGTAATACCCGTATAGTGGGAGTGCGAGAACAAAGTGTTGCGGCCCAGATTGAAGAAATTGTAAATGAAATTAAAAAAATCAACAAAAAGTATTGACTTTTTTCAAGTCATTATGATATAATAAATGTAGTTTGAACAAGAAGTTCAAAAAGATGCTGAAGCATTTATATCAAATTTATTTTATACTTTGGATGATATGTGTACATAGAAGGTATGCGATTTCTTTGAAAAGAAATTGTATGCCTTTTGTATTTTATCGTTCGCCAAATCAGGAGGTAGATATTTATGGCATGTTTTTTGGTACCGGCTGCTGAAGCAGTTATCACAACTATTGCCGCAAAGGTAATGAAATCAAAAGAAAAGGAAGGAACCGCAAAGATTTCTTTCGCAGACGGAGTTGTTGAAGATACAACAAAAATCAAATTTTCAACAAAGTTAGGTTGGCTAAATAAGCTTCTTTGGGGCGGAAGTGCACTGCTTGCATTTGAACATGTATGGCACGGTGAAATTATTCCCACATTCCCGTTTTTAACAGCTGTTCAAGCAGGAGAAACCGCGGAAATGCTTGCGGAAATGACAAGTGCAGGAACAACAATGGCAGTTCTTATTACTGCTGTATGGTGCGGTATGCTTGCAGTATCAGCTATTATTGAAAAAAGAGCAGTAAAAGAAGCTGAACTTGTAAAGGCAGAAGCTTAAAATGACATTATTAACATCTGTTTTTGCTGCTATTATTTGTACGATTTTATGGTACAAAAATGCACCTGAAAGCAAAATGAAAATAGGAACCCTTTGCTGGCTTTTTTGGGGCGCTTCTTTAATGTGGCTTGTAGATGCGATATTTGAGTATTCAGAACTTGGTGCAGAATTTTTTGCTCCTGCCCCGGTCGATATGCTTAACGACTTATATCTCGGTTTGTCAGTTGTTGCACTTGCTCTTGTTATATGGCTTGTTATTTTGCTTGTTAAAGATCCTAAAGGCGTAGTAAAGGCAATTCTTTTCAAAAGAAAGTAAAAAGGGTTAAAGCGGCTCTGACTATGTACGGAGCCGCTTCATGTATATTGGGAGCTGAATTATGAATTTAAAAGAATTTTTTATCAAAAATCCAAGAGTGGCTGTGGCATTTTCAGGCGGAGTGGATTCATCATATTTGTTATATGCTGCAAAAAAGTACGCAAATAATGTTTGTGCATACTATGTTAAGTCAGATTTTCAACCTCAGTTTGAACTTGATGATGCAATAAAACTCGCAAAAGAACTTGACGTAGAAATGAAGATAATAAATCTTGATATTTTGTCGGTTCCTTGCGTTAAAGATAACCCTGAAAACAGATGCTATTATTGCAAAAAGGCTATATTTTCTGCAATAATAAATGAAGCAGAAAAAGACGGATATAAGGTGCTTATAGACGGAACTAATGCTTCCGATGACGAAAATGATCGACCGGGCGTGAAAGCTCTTCGTGAACTATCTGTTCTTTCACCACTAAAGGAATGTGGACTTACAAAAGCGGATATAAGAAAATTTTCAAAAGAAGCAGGATTGTTTACTTGGGATAAGCCTGCTTATGCTTGTCTTGCAACAAGAGTTGCTACCAATGAAGAAATAACAACTGAAAAATTATCTGCAACTGAATGTGCAGAAAATTACCTTCTTTCTTTGGGATTTACAGATTTTCGCATACGCCTAAAAAACGGCATCGGAAAAATACAAGTAAACGAGGCACAGATGCCTTCAATAATAAAGAACAGAAAAAAAATTTTAGAATTTCTGCTAAAATACTACGATTCTGTTGTTCTTGATTTGGAGGTAAGATGATGAATACTGATATAAAGAATATACTTGAAAGTGTAAAAAATGGGACTGTTTCCGTTGAGGAAGCGCTGCTTAAGCTAAAAATAAAACCCTTTGAAGATATAGGTTATGCCAAGGTTGATATGCACAGAAAATTAAGACAAGGCACAGCAGAAGTAATTTATGGTGCAGGAAAAACATCTGAGCAAATCATTGGAATAATCGAAAGTATGAAAAAGAATGGGCAAGATAACATTTTAATAACCCGACTTTCAGAAGAATCAGCTAATATAATTAACAATATTCACCAAATAAAATACTACAAGGATGCTCGTTGTGCAATTTCAGGAGAAATCCCGGTGCCTGACGGAATAGGAAAAATAGTTGTGGCAACAGGTGGTACAAGTGATATTCCCGTTGCAGAAGAAGCGGCAATAACTGCTGAAGTTCTTGGCAATGAGGTTGTAAGACTTTACGATGTTGGTGTTGCAGGCCTTCACCGCATGCTTGCACATCTTGAGGACATAATGAGCGCAAGTGTTATTATAGCGATTGCAGGAATGGAAGGTGCCTTGGCGAGTGTTATCGCCGGTCTTGCTGATTGTCCTGTTATTGCAGTTCCAACAAGTGTTGGTTATGGGGCGTCGTTTAACGGACTTTCTGCTCTTTTATCTATGCTCAATTCCTGTGCAAGCGGAGTTTCTGTTGTTAATATAGATAACGGCTTTGGGGCAGGCTATCTTGCAAACATGATTAACCATATGCAAACAAAAAAGGAGGTATAATTGTGCGCTTACTATATATAGATTGCGGTATGGGTGCAGCAGGAGATATGCTTACAGCTGCACTGCTTGAACTGATGCCAAACGCAGATGAATTTATTGAGGAATTAAATTCTATCGGCATTCCAAAAGTTAA
The DNA here is from genome assembly GCA_904501985.1 of uncultured Clostridia bacterium. Taxonomy (GTDB): domain Bacteria; phylum Bacillota; class Clostridia; order Oscillospirales; family CAG-272; genus Flemingiibacterium. The sequence goes on along the minus strand of CAJGCT010000010.1, from coordinate 8,650 downwards.
ATATGTAAAAGAAAGTTCTGTTAAATGTGGAATATGCGGTACACATATCAGAATTTTTGTTGATGGTATTGAGGAAGGTGAACATCATCACGGACACGACCACTCACACAATCATAATCAAGAACACAGTCATAGCGGACTACATGAAATAGAGCATATTGTGTGCGAACATCTTAATTTACCCCCAAAAGTAAAAGATGATGTTATAGCAGTTTATGAACTGATTGCAGAAGCTGAAAGTAAAGCCCATGGTGTTCCTGTTTCGGAGATACATTTTCACGAAGTTGGAACAATGGATGCGATAGCGGATGTTGTTGCGGTTTGTCTTTTGGTAAATAGACTTAATGTGGATAAGATTATCGCTTCGCCTATTCATGTAGGAAGCGGAAAAGTTAAATGTGCTCACGGAATTTTGCCTGTTCCTGCACCTGCAACTGCGTACATTTTAAAAAATGTACCAATTTATTCGGGTGCTGTAAATGGAGAACTTTGTACACCTACAGGAGCTGCACTTCTTAAACACTTTGTAAATGAGTTTGGAAATATGCCTGTTATGAAAACAACGGCCATAGGTTACGGAATGGGAACAAAGGATTTTGAAACAGCTAATTGTATAAGAGTTATGCTTGGAGAATGCGAACAAAACTCTGATGAAATTTGTGAGCTGAATTGCAATGTTGATGATATGACAGGTGAAGCAATTGGATTTGCAATGGACAGACTTTTTGCAGCAGGGGCTTTGGATGTATATACAACAGCAATCGGTATGAAAAAATCTCGTCCCGGTATTCTTATACACACTGTGTGCCGCGAAAAAGATAAAGAAGCAATTATAAAAACAATATTTAAGCATACAACCACTCTTGGCATCAGAGAAAACAAATTACAAAGACATATTTTAGAGCGTGAAATACAAAATATTGAAACCGCTTACGGCAGTATCCGTTGCAAAATTTCCAAAGGCTATGGAGTTACCCGAAAAAAATATGAATATGACGATTTGGCAAAGATAGCAAAAGAAACGGGTAAATCCATCGGAGAATTGTTATGGGAAGTTGATTATGAAAAATAATTATGCAACTTTAGGTAGTCAGCTAGGCAATGATATTTGCACAGTAGAAGATACAGAAGAAATTTTCTGGCTCAGAATGTCGGATGATTATCAAAGCAAATCAAAAGCAGGAGATTTGCTTGTAAGGCAATACCGTTTTAAAGATGCAATTACAGAGTATCAGAATGCTTGCAGAATTAAAAATGACGATTTTATGCTTTATATAAAATTAGGCGGAGCCTATCTGACATTGTTCAAATTTGAAGAAGCTGAAAAATATTATAATAAAGCTTTAGAATATGGTGCAAAAGAAGAAAACATTGCATTCTATTTTGGTGTAATGAACTTTTTGAAAGGAAATTATTCTGAAGCCATATCATATTTTGAAAAGGTTAATACCAATAATGGCGAAATGTTGATTTCAGTTATATATTGGCATTCTGTCGCATCGCTTAAAAACGACAGCCAACCTTCCTTTTTGGAAAAGTATAACGAGAACATAGATGTTGGACATCATACCGCATACAAAACAGCAGTATCACTATTTGCAGAAAAAATCGAATATAACAATATCATCATTCCGGAAAACTCTCTTGATGCAGTAATAGTTCAATATGGGATTTGCGAATATCTGAAACATAAAAAGCAAACAACAGAAATCAAAAGATATGCAGAACATCTGTTAAATCATATGGATGTATGGCCTTGCATAGCATACCTTGCTGCATATAATGATTGGAGAAATAATCTGAATATTAGATCGTGTTAATATTTTATCTGGTATGAATTGCGAAGTTCTTCGCCCGAAGATTTCTGAAGCACACCGGATACTCTCAAAAGAGCTTTCGAAATATGCTCATTACAAGTGTAAAGGTAAAACTGCAATAAAAATCGGTTATATCGCGGTGAAAAACGAGTCAAAACAGGCGAAAATCAAAGAAATCGGGAGCTTTTGAGGTTGTAAATTAAAATTTTCGGATTTTTTTGCAAAAACCTATTGACAAGTAAAATATTATGTGATATAATATTGCACGTTGAGAAAGTCTGCCTGTTTGACCAACCCATCAGACAAGCTGACAATGGGCACAAGCCCTACAAATTATTATTTCGAAAGGAAATACAATCATGTCCACATACATGGCTAAGAAGGAAACCCTTGAGCGCAAGTGGTATGTGATCGACGCAGCAGGCAAGCCCCTCGGCAAGACCGCTGTTCTCGCCGCTACTATCCTCAGAGGTAAGCACAGACCCGAATTCACACCCAATGTTGACTGCGGTGAGTTTGTTATCATCATCAATGCAAAAGACGCTGTTCTCACCGGTAAGAAGCTTGAGCAGAAGTATTATCGCCGTCATTCCGGTTACATCGGCGGTCTGAAGGAAACAAACTACAAGACCCTTATGGCAACCAAGCCTGAGCTTGCTATGCAGCTCGCAGTTAAGGGTATGCTTGCTAAGAACAAGCTCGGTTCCGCTCAGATCAACCGTCTGAAGGTTTACGCAGGTGCTGAGCACAATCAGCAGGCTCAGAAGCCCGTAGCTTATCCGGCTGAATAATCGAAAGGAGATAATACACAATGTATCAGAGTGCAAAACCGTACTTCTACGGTACAGGCAGAAGAAAGAAATCCGTAGCTCGTGTACGCATCGTACCCGGCACCGGTGTTATAACCGTTAACGGTAAGTCTCTTGACGAATATTTCGGCCTTGAGACCCTTAAGCTCATCATCAATCAGCCCTTCGGCGTAACCGCTACTGAGGGCAAGTTCGATATCATCGCTACTGTTAAGGGCGGCGGCCTTTCCGGTCAGGCAGGCGCTGTTCGTCACGGTATCTCCCGTGCTCTTCTTCAGGCAGACGAAACCTATCGTCCCGCTCTCAAGAAGGCTGGTTTCCTCACTCGTGACCCGAGAATGAAGGAAAGAAAGAAGTACGGTCTCAAAGCAGCGAGACGTGCAAGTCAGTTCTCAAAGAGATAATCAGATATGCATTATCAAGTCCCGAAAAGTCAGACTTTTCGGGACTTTTTCTTGTTTTTGAATCGTGTAAAACCATATATTTTCGGGTATATATGACACATATATGACACGCACATGACACAAAAAGCACCGACTCGTGTCGGTGCTTTTATAATCGCTTAAGACAATTTTTTCTTGATTTCTTCCGGCGCGACAAACTCCGTTTCAAAATCGTCATCCAAGTCAATATCAGCTACGTACATCTTGCCGTTAGCTAAAACTTCCACCACCGTAGCAGTTTTACCATTTTTCAACTCGACTTTGTCGCCCTCCTCGTACACTGTCTGACACATTTTTGCCGAACCGCCCATCAATTACCGCCTCTTACAACAAGCGGAGCATATTCGCGAGGCTTCGCGATAGCCTTGTATGCAGGGCGGATGATCTTCTTTCCGGTGGTGACTTCCTCGATGCGGTGAGCGCACCAGCCTGCCAAGCGGGCAATGGCAAAGAGAGGCGTGTAAAGCTCCTCAGGGATTCCTAACATCCGGTAGACAAGCCCGGAATAAAGGTCAACGTTGGCACATATATTCTTATCAAGCTTCTTAAAGCGTGAATATACCGCAGGCGACAGACGCTCTATCGCTTCAAGAAGTGCAAATTCGCTCTCGTACTCAGTTCCCTTTGCAAGCTCCTTGGCGTACTTCTTCAGCGTTACCGCACGAGGATCGGAAAGAGTGTAGATAGCGTGACCCATACCGTAAATAAGACCGGAATGGTCGCCCTCCTCGCCGCGGATAATCTTTTCAAGGAAGCTTGTGACTTCATCGTCATCTGACCAATCGTGAACACCGGATTTCACAGCATCGAACATCTCGCAAACCTTGATATTCGCGCCGCCGTGCTTCGGTCCTTTAAGTGAGCTGATAGCCGAGGCAATTGCCGAATAGCTGTCCGTGCCTGAGGACGATACAACGCGGCAGGTGAATGCGGAGTTGTTACCGCCGCCGTGCTCGGCGTGAAGTACAAGGCAAAGATCAAGAAGCTTTGCCTCCTCCTCGGTATAGTTACAGTCGGGACGCATGATACGGAGGAAATTCTGCGCGGTGGAAAGATTGTTCTGCGGATTGTGAATATTAAGGCTATCTCCGTAGAAATAACTGCGGTTAAATGCATATGTTTGCGCCGCGATTATGGGAAGTCTGGCAAGAAGCTGCATACTCTGACGAAGCATATTTTCAAGACTTGTCTCGTCGGGATTTTCATCGTAAGCGTAAAGCGCAAGCACGCTTGTTGCGATTTTGTTCATCAGCGATTTTGTGGGTGCGCGCATAATAACGTCATCGGTGAATCTCGGCGGCAGATAGCGGTAGGAATCAAGAAGCGTATCGAAATCCGACAACTGCTTCTTTGAGGGAAGGTCGCCGAAAAACAGAAGATACGCGGTCTCCTCAAAGCCGTAGCGTCCCTCCTCTGTGTATCCTCTGATAAGGTCTGCCACGTTATATCCGCGGTAATAAAGCTCGCCCTCAATGGAAATCTTATCGCCCTCATTGATGATATAGCCGTGGGCATTACCTATCTTTGTAATACCTGCCATAACGCCCGTTCCGTCGGGATTTCTCAATCCGCGCTTTACATTATAGTTAGTAAACGCCGCCGCAGGAATAGAATAGCTTTCTCTGCTGCTTGCAAGCAGTGTATCAAAAAGCTCGGTATTCTCTGATATGGGCGTATTACGCATAAACGAATTGTTAAGAGCCTGTTGCATAGTTTTTCCTCCATTGGGAATGTGTATAGATATATATTATATTATATCACGCAACCGCTTGAAATGCAATAGTTTTTTTGAAAGTTTAAGCCTGTTTAGTGATTTTTTTGCAAGAATTATGCCATTATATTGCAAAATCGCCGTTATTGCAACAGAATTTCCATATAAATGAGAGGTGTATTGTGAATCTTACTTGTATTTCACTTGCAATTTTGCTTTCTGTATCGCCACTTCCGAAAAGTGCCGCATCGGACATATGTGAGCCGATTGAACCAACCGTTATGCTGTTATCGGACGAAACTGTCGCCCCCATCACAGTGGAGGAATACGTTGCAGGCGTTGTCGCGCACGAAATGCCCTACACTTTTTCCGAAGAAGCCTTAAAGGCGCAGGCGGTGGCGGCAAGGACGTATCTATATTATTGCCTTTCAAACGATTCCCATCCTCACGAAAACGCAGACGTATGTACCGACGTCACCCACTGCTGTGGATTTATAACAAAGTCACAGCTTGCAGACCGTTATGGCGAAACCCACGCAAAGCAAGCTACAGATGCCGCAAGGGATGCCGCATATTCCACCGCAGGCGAGGTGCTTATGTATGATAACGCGCCCATCCTCGCGCTTTGGCATTCAAGCTCACACGAGCGCACCGAGGACTGCTCTGCGGTATTCGGGCAGTCACTTCCCTATCTTGTATCTGTTGTCACAGAGGAAATAACCGATACACATATCGTTTCATTCAGTATTGGCGATATAAAAAAGCGGCTTAAAGCCGCAGGATACAAATGTGACGGTACAGCAAATGTATCGGTAACACATAATTTCTCCGGAAGATGCGCCACATTCAAGCTGGGGAATATCACTCTCGACGGTCGTGCCGCGCGCACCGTATTCGGACTTCGCTCCACAGATTTTACGGCGCAGTTTATGGGTGGGCGGCTGTATTTTTTTGTATCCGGGTACGGTCACGGTGTGGGGATGAGTCAGTACGGAGCTGATTATATGGCACAAAATGGAGCTGGCTATGAGGAGATACTGACACACTATTACAGCGGCACTGTAATAGAACACCAATAATAAAAACTGCGTACCTTGTACGCAGTTTTTATCTATATTATCTCACATCCGACGGGCACTGCAAAAGCAATTGCACGCGGCAGCACCGAAAGAGCCAAGCGGTCAAGCCGCCGCACCTCTCCGTCAACACAAACATTGGCAGGCTCAGAAAATTCAAATGCCACGGATTTCACCTTAGCATAGTGAACCACCTTTTTGCCGAGCTTTGTTTCGAGATGTGTGCCTTTTTTGTATGCACCTACAAGTCGGATAAAATCAAATCTGGAAACCTTGTTTATAAGGCTCACATCAAGAAGTCCGTCGTTAAGAGAGCTTCCGGGTGCAGAATGGAATCCGCCGCCGCAGAAACCGCCGTTTGCCGCACTGACAAGCTGAAATTCGCGCGTAATCTCAGTACCGTCGGCAAGCTTTGCGGTGATTACTCTGCCAAGGTTCTTCTTAAGTGTCGAAGCGATTCCGGCTATATATGCAAGACCTCTCGGAAGAAGCGGATTTTTCTTAAGCTCCGCCGCATTGACAACAACATCGCAGTCAAAGCCGATATTTATCATATTTACGCCGATATTCCCGTCACTGCACAGATAGCAGTCAATCAAGGTTGAATCGGCAAGAAGCTGTTTTGTTATATCAGAGAAAAACTCCCGATTTTTAAAATTCCGCACGAAATCGTTGCCTGTTCCAACGGGAATACAGCCGACCTCTATGTTTTTCAGTGCGCCGGGGCATTTATCGGCATCGGGATTCGCCGCACCGCATACAACCTCAGAGAGCGTTCCGTCACCTCCGCAGGCGTAGAAGCGGTATATTTCATCCTCCGGCTTTGATGAGATGCGCTCGCGCACAAATCTTGTAGCATCCCCCTGCCCCACTGTTTTGTATATCTCGTACTGCACACCTGCGGCACGGCAGGCATCGTTTATTGCCTCAGAAAGCTTTTTTGCGGCAGCACCCTTTCCTGCGGCAGGATTCATTATGAAAATATGTTTTACTACCATTATTATAATCATCCTTTCTATGCAGGATAGATTTTCTTCTCATGCCGCCAAGGCTGACAATAAGAATACACTATTACATTTTACCACACCTTTCGTCAAATTTCAATATTTTTTGCGAAAATATCGCTTACACATTTACATAATATTATTTGTGTGGTATAATTATAATATAAAATAGAAAATATCGAGGATGCACATGAAAAGATTTGCTGTTATATCAATTTTTGCGGCATTTTCACTTTTCACGCTCTTATCGTGTGAAAAGGAGATAGATGATACCCCTGCTTTTATTATTTCACCCGTAGAAAAGCATGAATATGAGGACGATTTTCATACCTTCACGGAAAGCGATACAACCGAGCCTGCCGAAACAGAACCGCCTGCGCCTTATGAGGAAGCTCGAATCTCCTTTCTTGCGGCAGGCGACAATGTTATCCACCCCTGCATATATATTGACGCACGAAACCGAGCCTCGTCAGATACACGCCCATACAACTTCCGCCCCATGTACGATGATGTTGACGAGTATATAAAAGGCTTTGACCTTGCCTTTATAAATCAGGAAACGCTGATGGGCGGCGACGATCTCGGTCTTTCCGGATATCCCAATTTCAACTCGCCGCAGGACCTTGGGCGTGATCTTCGGGACATGGGCTTTGATATCGTGAATATCGCAAACAACCATATGTGCGACAAGTCCGAGCGCGGACTTGCCGGAACCATTGATTTTTGGCAGTCCGAGGAAATGTCGGATATCACACTTATCGGCGGATATAAAAGCACCGAGGACTACGACAACATCCGAACACTTGAATATAACGGCGTGACGCTTGCTTTTCTCTCCTACACATACGGCACCAACGGAATGCGGCTTCCCGCTTCTTCGGAGTATGTTGTTCCATATATAAACGACAGCGATATTATCCGCCAGAGCGAGCTTGCAGAAAAGGCAGGCGATCTTACGGTAGTGTCAATACATTGGGGCGACGAAAACAACTCTACGCCAAACGATGAACAGCGCCGCGTGGCAAGACTGCTTGCCGAAAACGGTGCGGACGTAATAATCGGACACCACCCCCACGTGCTTCAGCCCATAGAGTGGATAGAGACCGATTCCGGCACTGCGCTGTGCATTTATTCCCTGGGAAATTTAGTTTCCGCCATGCAGTATTGGCAGAACATGGTTGGCGGATTTTTCACTTTCGATATTGTAAAAATGAGCGACGGTGAGGTATACCCGGACAATCCGAAGTTTGTTCCTACCGCATTTTTCTACGGGCCGAGCTACTATAATTCACACCTGTATTTTTTACGTGATTATCCGGCTGACAAAGCCAAAAGCCACGGCACAGGCAAGCTTTACGGCTCACCGGCGTCGCCCTCGGATATGATAGCCTACGCCGAGCGCATAATGGGCGAATATTTACAGCTTGACCCAACAAGTGACGACCAAGGAGAAGAAACCCATGATTAAAAAGAAAAAACTCCCCGAATCCAACTGCGAAACCTGCGAATTTTACGATTGGGATGATGATATGCAGGAAAACGTGTGCATCGCAAATCTTGACGAGGATGAATTTTACCGCGCCATGTCAAGCCCCCGCTGTCCCTTTTATAAGTATTACAACGAGTACAAAAGCGTTCAGAAGCAAAACTAATAAACATCCACCCGCCAATGAAGTGAACCCAAAAGTTTAGACAAAAATCAAAATTAAATCATTTGCGAATGAGCTCGGTATTGAACTGGGCTCATTCCTTTTAATTTGAGAGAAATTCTTTCGTTGTTGTAGTAATGT